>SHVE01000002.1 GCA_009694365.1 Thermoleophilia bacterium
CGTCGCGCACCCGCCCGGAAGCCGGCCGAGGCGACAGCCGTCGAGGAGACCCCGACCGGCGAGGCCGCCGCGGAGGACGAGAAGCCGAAGCGTCGTCGCACCCCCGCCCGGAAGCCGGCCGAGGCGACAGCCGTCGAGGAGACCCCGACCGGCGACTAGTGAATCGGAGGGGGAGCCGTCGTGAACAGCTCCCCCTCCGATCGCCCGCTCCGGCCGGGCGTGATCCCCCCGTCACCACCTCACGAAAGGGACCGCACCGTGGATCTGATCGATCGCCTCGTCAGTAACGCCCGCCAGTGGAGTACAAACTTCACGGCCGGTGAGTTGGGCGTCACCCCACGTCTTCATCTCGCGGTCGTGGCGTGTCAGGACTCACGGGTCGATCCGCAGAGCCTGCTGGGTCTCGGTCCCGGGGATGCCCACTACATGCGTAACGCTGGCGGTACGGTCACCGACGACATGCTGCGCTCGTTGGTCATCTCGCAGCGCTTCCTCGGAACGCGCGAGGTCATCCTCATTCACCACACCGACTGCGGAATGCTGCAGTTCCGGGATGACGACCTGCTCGACGATCTCCACGCCGAGACCGGGATGCGTCCCACGTGGGCAGTGGAGACGTTCGATGACCTTGACGACGACCTGCGGCAGTCCATCCGCCGCATTACCACGAGCCCGTTCGTTCCCTACACGGACAAGGTGCGCGGGTTCGTCTACGAGGTAGAGACCGGACGCCTGCGTGAGGTCATGCCGACGGACGGACGGAACCCGCGCCGGGGGGCCGGGACCGACGGGCCGACCCGCACCACCGAGTGATCCGGGCGGGCCTCGTCCCTTCCCGTGTCAGGTGGTGCGGACTGACGGGCCGACCCGCACCACCGAGTGATCCGGGTGGGCCTCCACGTCCATCCCCGTGTCAGGTGATCGCGGACCGCGCCGCTGACCGACGTCAAATACCCGCCCCGACGCCGACGCATCGCGCACCGACGGGGGCCGGGAGGGGTCACGCGGGGCGGACGACCACCTCGACCTCGGTGATCTGTTCCCCCTCGGGTGCCGACCGCTCAAGGCGAAATGCACGGACGACCGGTGCGTCCGGATCCTGGAGCGACACGATCACGTAGAGGGGGTCGGCGAAGAAGGCGAGCTCCACATCGATACGCGATGGGTACGCCGCGGACCGGGTGTGCGAGTGGTAGATGGCGAGCAGGTCCTCATCCGCATCCTCGATCCGCTCCATCAGGTCCATCTGCTCGCGTGGGTCCATCACGTACATGAACGGCATGCCCTCGGAGTTGGTCGCCGGCATCACACGGATGGCGACACCTCCCCTCCCGGCGATAAGACCGCAGCACTCGTTGGGGAACTCATCGCGAGCGTGCGTGACGAGCGCATCCACCAGGGCCGCCGCGATGATCACCGGGGAACCCGAGCTACCAGAAGATCCCGCGGTCGAGGGTCTCCTCGACCGCCGCGAGCTCTCCGGTCCAGATCCCAGCCGACAGGTACTTCCAGCCCCCGTCGCACACGATTCCTACGATCGTTCCGCTCTGCATCTGGGACGCCACGCGGGCACAGGTGTGGAAAACGGCGCCACTCGACACCCCGGCGAAGATGCCGAAGTCGGATGCCAGTCGCCGGGTCATAAGGATGGCGTCCATGTTCTCGACGAGCAACTTTCGGTCGAGTCGGGAGAGGTCGAGGATCGGTGGGATGAATCCGTCATCGAGGCTCCGAAGCCCGGACACCGGGTCACCTTGGAGTGGCTCGCAGGCGACAATCTGGATGTCGGCGCGGTGTTCCTTGAGGCGGCGTGAACACCCCATGAGCGTGCCACCCGTTCCGAGCCCGGCGACGAACACGTCGATCTCGGGACAGTCGCGCACGATCTCGGCGGCGGTTCCCTCGTAATGGGCACGGGGATTAGCCGGGTTCCCGTATTGGAACAGCATCGGGATTCCGTTCTGCTCCGACAGCCGGGTGGCCATCGCCACCGCCCCGTTGGAACCGGTCTCGCCGGGCGACTCCACGATTTCGGCCCCGTAGATCCGGAGGAGGCTCCGGCGCTCTTCGGTCACGTTGTCGGGCATGACCGCCACCAGTTTGTACCCGCGCACCCGGGCGATCATGGCCAGCGAGATGCCGGTGTTGCCGGATGTCGGCTCCATTATCGTGTCGCCGGGCGTGATCACCCCCCTCGCCTCGGCGTCGTCGATGAGCGACCTCGCCGTACGGTCCTTGATGGACCCCGTGGGGTTGTGACTCTCCATTTTGGCGAGGATGCGCACGCCCGGGGTGGGTGAGAGACCCGACACGTCGATGAGCGGTGTCTCACCGATGGTGGCCACGATATCCTCCGAGACCGCGAGAGGCGGAGCCTCGAGGCCCGAGCGCGTCACTACTGACCGCCCGCCATAGCCGGGAGGATCATCACCGTGTCGCCCGCGGCAACCGCCGTCTCGGTCCAGTCCAGGAGCCGTACGTCCTCGTCGTTGACGTACACGTTCACGTATTTGTGCACCGTGCCGTCGGGCGTGAGGATCTGCTGCCCGATGGCCGGGTGGAGATCGCACAGGTTGGTGAGCACCTCGGCGACCGTGGCGCCATCCACCTCGATCGTGCGCTCACCCCGTGCGGCCGTACGCAGAACCGGCGGGATCTTGACGGTGCTCACGCCGATGCTCCGGCGTGAGATCCCACGCCCGCGCACCACGACTCGTAATCGCGCAACTGCAGGTCGGCGTTCGGACCGCACGACGGGCAGTCGGGATCGCGGCGAACCGTGAGTTCGGTGAACGTCATACCCAGTGCGTCGTAGACGAGCAGGCGACCCGACAGCGTGTCGCCGATGCCCAGCAGAACCTTGATGGCCTCGGTGGCCTGGATGTTGCCCATCACCCCACAGAGCACGCCGAGCACACCGGCCTCCCCGCACGAGGGGGCAAGGTCCGGGGGCGGAGGCTCCGGGAACAGGCACCGATAGCACGGGCCGTCGTAGGGGGTGAACACCGACGCGTGGCCCTCAAAGCGCAGGATGCTCGCGTGCACCAGTGGGGTCCGGGTGATGAGGCTGGCATCGGCGAGGAGGTACCGAGTGGGGAAGTTGTCGGCGCCGTCCACGATGACGTCGTACTCCGAGACGAGGTCGAGCACGTTGTCGCGGTTGATGCGGAACGGGTACACGTTCACATCTACCTCGGGGTTGAGCTGCCGGATGGCCTCCTTGGCGCTCACCCCCTTGTTCACCCCCACGCGATCGGTGGTGTGGATGATCTGCCGCTGCAGGTTGCTCTCGTCCACGACGTCGTCATCCACCAGCCCGATGGTGCCCACGCCGGCCGCCGCCAAATAGAAGGCGGCGGGGGAACCGAGCCCACCGGCACCGATGAGGAGCGCCTTGCTCTCAAGGAGTTGGAGCTGACCCTCCTCCCCCACCTCGGGGATGAGCACGTGGCGCGAGTAGCGCGAGCGCTGGGCCGAGGTGAGGATGCGCGGCATCTCAACCGGGTGGTTGTTCTGCTTCCACCGCGCGAAGCCGCCGGCGAGGCTGGTGACATTGGTGAAGCCCATCTCGTACAGCGTGTGCGCCGCGAGAAGTGAGCGCTGCCCACTGGCGCACGTCATCACGATCTCCCGACCGGTGTCGGATGCCACACCCGCGATCCGGCTCTCAAGGAATCCACGTGGCACGTGCACGGCACCCGGAAGGTGGCCTTGATCCCACTCCGCGCTCTCGCGGACGTCAATGATGAGGGGACCGTCCCCCGCCTCCACGCGAGGAGCGACATCCGCGGGCTCGACCTCGGTGACGACCACTCGTGCGCGTGCGAGCAGATCCTGATAGCTCGGGGACATCGGGTTCCTCACCTCGGTCTCGTTTCCCGGTAAATCCGATGGGAATAGTAGCAATTCACTCACGGAGCCCATTCCGCGTAAGGTCGGGGTTCGGGGAGACGCGTGGCGACCAGAGCGAGAGCCCCGTCCCGATGGAGCGAGGTACGGATGCCGGAGCTGATCCCGAAGAGTGAGTTCGTCAACCTCGACGCCCGCGTGCGCTGCCCCACGCCCGACTGCCTCGGTGACCTCGTGCTGTTCCCCACCGGCGCGGTGGATCGGGACGGAATCCCCGAGTTCACCAATTCCACGCTGTGCCCGCTGTGCATGACCGGATACGACCTCGAGCCCGACATCACCGATCGCGATCTCTACCTGCGGGTGTCATGGATCCGAGCGAACCCGGGGGAACGAGTCCCCGACGTGGTGACGCCTCCGGCCGGGGACGAGGGGACCTGAGCACCGAGCCCGACCTGTTCGGCGACGCCGTGGAAATGGGCCTCTCGGGGTCGCGACCGCTGGCCGCCCGAATGCGTCCCCGATCCCTCGACGAGGTGATCGGCCACGAGGACCTGCTCGGACCCGACGGATTCCTCCGCCACGTGATCCAGGAGGACCGGGTGCCCTCGCTGATCCTCTTCGGCCCACCCGGCAGCGGCAAGACCACCCTCGCGCGGGTCGTGGCCGGCAGCACCCGTGCGGTGTTCGAAGAACTCTCGGCAACATCCGCAGGGCTGGCCGACGTGCGGGCGGTCATCTCACGCGCCCGCGACCGCCTCGCGGCGGGCGGACGCACCGTGCTGTTCATCGACGAGATCCACCGCTTCACGAAGTCGCAGCAGGACGCCCTGCTGCCCGCCGTGGAAGAGGGGATCGTGGTGCTCATCGGCGCCACGACCGAGAACCCCTACTACGAGGTGAACGCCGCACTGGTGTCACGCATGCGCGTGCTCGCCATCGGGTCGTTGGGGTCCCACGAGATCGCCGACCTCGTGGACCGGGCCATCACGGACCCGCGTGGGCTGGCAGGCGAGGTGGGTGTGGCCCCCGAGGCGCGTGCGGCGATCACCCGAATGGCGGGCGGCGACGCGCGCTACGCCCTCAACCTGCTCGAGGCCTCGGCGGCGCTCGCGGAGGACTCCCCGGTGACACCTGAGATCGTGGAGCGCGCCGCGGGCGGGCGGGCCGTGGTGTACGACAAGGATGGGGACACCCACTACAACGTCATCTCGGCGTTCATCAAGTCGCTCCGTGGCAGCGACCCCGACGCGGCCCTCTACTGGATGGCCGTCATGCTTCAGGGGGGTGAGGACCCCAAGTACGTGGCGCGTCGGATGATCGTTGCGGCCAGCGAGGACATCGGCAACGCCGACCCGCGCGCGCTCGACGTGGCCATCGCGGCCGCGCGGGCAGTGGAGTTCGTCGGGATGCCCGAGGCCCGGATCAACTTGGCCCAGGCAGCGACCTATCTGGCCCTCGCCCCCAAGAGCGATGCGGCGTACCGGGGCATCGACGCTGCGATGGCGCGCGTGGCGGAGGAGGGCGCACGGGTCCCCCCGCTCGCCTTGCGCGATGCCAGTCGGCGAAACGCACGCAACCTCGGTCACGGCACCGGATACATCAACCCTCACGGCGTTCCGGGGCGAGTGACCGGCCAGTCGTACCTGCCCGAGGGAATGGAAGACGTTCGGTTCTACGAGCCCGGTGGGGTGGGTCCGGAAGGGGACCTCGCCGCTCGTCTCGCGGCGCTCCGAATGCGTGCGCGGAGCGCGGCGGTGTCTGACACCATGCCGCCGTCAACAGGCGAGGGAGACCACGGATGAGCGTCAAGGTGCAGATCGGGCCGATGTCGGACGGCGACGTCCGGAGGCTCGTCCGATACATGGAGGCCGCGTCATCCGGAGAGCGAGCGCAGGGCAAAGCCGATGACCCGCTCCGCACGACCGCCGAAATCCTTCGCCGACACGGCGGCGCCGCAACCAGCGACGCGGGCTTCACGGTCACCCTCCCCGATGATGACGACGACACCATTCTCGCGTTGCGCGAATCGCTCATCCGCGAAGGAATCGCCCACCGTCTGGAGCAGTCTCTCGAGGTCGGTGGCCTCACCGAAGAGGTCATTTGGCACACCCATGGCGACCACGACCACGAACACGCGGTAATCCGCACGCGACGTGGTGAGGTGGCACTGCTTGCCCCCGCCTGGGGGGAGATGGCCGTCATCTCATCGGACACCGAGATCCGCGAGCGCCTGAACGACTACTTCTTCGCCGACGGAAATGGCCACGAGATGAGCGGCATCCCGGACGACCTCGACGACGAGGTTTCCGAGGAGGAGCGCCTCGTCGAGGGAATCCCCGTGTTGCTGGGTGACGAGTGGGCCATGGTCGCTCGCTACCACGGTGACCTCGAACTCCGGGGTCGCCTGAACGACCTCTTCGCGGGCCGACGCGAGCTCGGCGGGTCGGACGACGCGGACGACATCGCCTGACCCCATGGGTGCCGCCGAGGACCTGACCCCGGAGGAGCGCGTACGCGTCAGCGCGTACGTCACCGATCCGGTGGGCCCGGTGTTCGCACTCGTCGGCCTTCCGGAAGCCGTCAAGGGTGCGCTGTTCGCCCGGTACTCGCGCAGCGCGAACTCGCTGCGGCGCATCCTCCTCGATGAGTTCCTCCCCGACGGCGGGACGGGCGGGGCGGGACCGGTATCCGAGGTGGGCGCCGAGCGGGCGCGTGATCTCTTCCAACGTGTGCTCGCCGAGTATGGGGACGACTCCGTGGCACAACTCGGGGGGGCCCACGTCGCGATCGAGGGCGCGAGCAACGTGCTCACCAAGGTCGTCGAGTGGGGACGCCTCGCCTCGTACCTTGAGCAGTCCACCCGGTACGTGCCCATGACCGCCCGGGTGAACGGGCGCTTCACATACGTCCGCCCGGCCGGCATCGCCGCCCACCCCGAGCTGCTCGCCCGCTACGAGGCGGTGCTCGACGATGCCTTCGCCACGTACACCCGCTTGTTCGCGGCCGTGCTCGACCACCTAGTGGCCAGCGACGACTCGGCGACCGACGACGACGCCGGGCGGCGTGCGCAGCGTGCACGGGCGCTCGATGCCGTGCGTGGTCTGCTCCCCGCCGCGACCGCCGCCAACATCGGTGTTTACGCCAGCGGCCAAGCGTGGGAGTCGCTGATCATCCGCCTGCGTGCGCATCCCCTGGCCGAGGCGCGCGACGTGGGGGACCAGGTGCTGGAGGCCCTCCGGCACGTGATCCCCGACTTCCTGACCCGGGTCGACCGCGCCGACCGCGGTGAACGGCACGGGGCGTACCGCCGCAGGGCGGATGAGCGGGCTGCCCAGATGGCGGCCGCCCTCGGGCCGGCCCCCGCCGTGCCCCTCCACAGCGGAGTGCACCTGCTCGACCACGACCCGGACGGCGAGGCACGGGTTCTGGCCCACGCCCTGTGGCCGTCCTCGGGTATGCCGATGGCCGAGGTACGCGCACGGGTGGACGCCATGACCACCGCCGAGGTGCGCACCCTGATCGCGCGATGGGCGGATGGTCGGGCCGACCGCCGTGAGCGCCCGGGGCGTGCACTCGAGGCGACGTCGTACCTCTTCGAAATCACCTGCGACTACGGCGCCTACCGCGACCTGCAGCGTCACCGCATGCTCACTCTGGAGACCCAGCCCCTCGGTGTCGATCTGGGATGGGAGAGGTCACCCGACGTGGAGGCGGCGGGCCTCTCCGACGAGTTCGTGCGGGTGACCGAGGCCTCCGCGGCACTGTGGGCCGATGTGCACGCGGTCGTACCCGACGAAGCGCCCTACGCGGTCACCATGGCGCATCGCATTCGCTTCACCATGCGAATGAACGCCCGCGAGGCCATGCATCTGATCGAACTGCGCAGCCAGCCACAAGGACATGCCGCGTACCGACGCGTGGCCCAGGACATGCGGGTGGCCATACGCGACGATGCCGGTCACAAGGCGATCGCCGACCTCATGTCGTTCACCGACACGTCCGGTGAGGGAGGCCGACTGGCGCAGGAGCGACGGAACGAGGCCCGGTACGCGCCGGAGGGCGTGGATTCCTGATGCCCACGACCGTCCCGCACATGAGGCTCGGTGGGATGGCGCTGGCGAACGGCCTGCTGCTGCACGGCCCCCGCCACTGGGCCGCGGCCGTGATGGACGACGACGGTGAGGTGATCGTGGCGTCGGGGCCCCGACCGCGCATCGCACGTGGCGCGACCGACCGCATCCCTCTCGCCCGTGGCGTCATCCGCATGGCCGAGCTGCTCATGGTGGTGCCGACGGCACGCGCCGGGCTGCCCGAGGCGCGCACGGCAGGGGAGGATGGCTGGCTGGGGCCGATCATGGCGATGGGAATGGTGGCCAACGCCATCCTGCGCCGCACGACCCGGTCGGTGCTGGCGCAGGAGGCCATCGCCGCCGCGGTGGGCCTCGTGCCCGTCCTCATCGCGCTCCGCATGTCGGATGCGTCGCTGTGGCACGCCGTGGAGCACAAGACCATCGCCGCCTACGAGCGGGGCGGACCGGACGGCGTGGCCGACAGCGCGACCGACCCGAAGGAGCACCACCGCTGCGGGTCCAACCTCATCGTGCCGATGGTGCTCAGCACCGCCATCGGCAACATCCTCGCCCGGCGGGTACACGGTCGGCGCAGGCGCCTCACCGCGCGTGCGGGTGCCCTGGCGCTGGGTATCGGCACCGCGGTGGAACTCTTTGCGTTTGCCGAACGTCGCCCGCACCATCCGGTGTCGACGGCGGTCCACCAAACGGGGCACGCGATCCAGGCCCACTTCGTCACACGCGAGCCGGGCGAGGCCGAACTGGCGGTGGGGCGCGCGGCCATGACGGAGATCCTGCGGGCCGAGCGGGGGCCCCGCGGATGAGCCCCGCACCGGATCGCCCGCGGCTTCGCCCGTCCACGTTCCAACTGCCGGTCGAGCGGATGCGCGACGGGTACTACAGCGACGCCTACTTCACGTTCACGCGCGAGGTTCTGGAGGCCGACGGTCACCACCCGCGGGTTGTGATGCAGGTGTTCCAGCGTGAGCACGCGGTACTCGGGGGCATGGACGAAGCCTTGGCGATCCTTGCGCTCTGCGCGGGGCGACGCACGACGAACGGCTGGGTAGACGGGTACGACGACATTGAGGTGCACGCGCTCCTTGACGGCGACGAGATCGCACCGTGGGAGACCGTGCTCTCCATCGAGGGGGACTACGCGCTGTTCGCCCACCTCGAGACCCTCGTGCTCGGTGTGCTCGGGCGCCGCACGCTCATCAGCCGCAATGTGCGCGCGGTGGTGGACGCCGCCCGGGGCAAGCCCATCCTCTACTTCCCCGCCCGCTTCGACCACTGGCACGTCCAGACGGGAGACGGATGGGCCGCCCACGTGGCGGGAGCCATCGGGGTGTCCACCGATGCCCAGGCATCGTGGTGGGGCGGACGGGGGATGGGCACGGTGCCGCACGGACTCATCGCGGCGTACGGAGGCGACACTGTGCTCGCTGCGCGGCGATTCGCCGCCCGCTTCGCGAACGACCTGAACGTGATCGTGCTGGTGGACTACGACAACGACTCAGTACGCACCGCGCTCGAGGTGGCCGAGGCCCTCGGTGACGACCTCTGGGGCGTACGGCTGGACACCGCCAGCACCATGGTGGACCGAAGCCTGTGGCAGGAGATGGGCCGCTTCACCCCGACCGGCGTCGTGCCGGAGTTGGTCACCAAGGTGCGCGACGCTCTCGACCACGCGGGGCACGGCCGAGTACGGATCGTGGCGTCCGGCGGATTTGATGCCGAGCGGATCGCGGCGTTCGAGAGTGCCGGCGTGCCCGTGGACGCGTACGGGGTGGGATCGAGCCTCCTGCTCGGCACCAACGATTTCACGGCCGACATCGTGCGCGTGGACGGCAAACCGTGCGCCAAGGTGGGGCGATCGGAGTCGCCCAACCCGCGCCTGCAACCGGTGAACCTCGCCGCCGAGTAGCGCCGACCGGGTCGTCTAGCCTTCACCACGTGCGAATGGGACTGATCCACCATGTCGGCTACGTCGTCGAGAACATCGACGCGGAGCTCCCGATGTACCGGGACCGCCTCGGAATGGACGTGATGGTGCGCGAGACCATGCAGGAACACGGAGTGGAGGCCGTGCTCTTGGGAAGTGGCCCGTCGCACGTGGAGTTGATCAGCCCCATCGATCCGGATGGCGACGTGGCCCGATTCCTCGCAAAGCGTGGCCCGGGCGTGCATCATGTGGCATTCGCCGTTCCCGACCTCGAGTCCACGCTGCGTGAACTGTTGGCCGGGGGTGCCGAACTGATCGACTCCGCGCCACGGCGCGGGCTAGGAGGTCACACGGTGGCCTTCATCCATCCCCGTTCGACGGGCGGGGTCCTGACCGAACTCGTCGAAACACACTGATTGTCAAGTCCACGTCGGAGGTCTGACGCGTGAAGATCCGTTATCTCGAGCCGAAGCCCCGTGGAGCCACGATCTACGAGATCGCCAACCTGCCGAAACTGGGGCTCCCCCTTCTCGCGGCGATCGCTCGCAGAACGTATCCGGACGTGGATCAGCGCATCTACTGCGAGTTGATCCGTGGGGTCGAGGTGGACTGGAACGATGTCCTCACCGCGGACCTCGTGTGCATCTCCACGACCACCAACACCACCCTTGAGGGCTACCGCTACGCCGATCGCTGTCGCGCCGCGGGCGTTCCGGTGGTCTTCGGCGGTTCACACGTGACCTTCATGTCCACCGAGGCCCTGAAGCATTCGCCCTACGTCATCCGCCGGGAAGGCCACGTGGGCTTCGCGCAGTTCCTCGACTGGTTCTCGGGTGACCGCGATCCTGCTGGCCGTCACGAGATCCTCGGCCTGTCGTTCATCGAGAACGGCATACAGGTGGACAACCCGGAGGCCCCCATGGCGTCGGGTGAGGATCTCGACGAGTTGCCCTTCCCCGCGCTCGACCTGCTCGAGGGTCACGAGCGCATGGTCACGCACCCGATCATGATGAAGTGGGGCTGCCCGTACGACTGCTCGTTCTGCAGCGTCATCAAGATGTTCGGCCGCAAGCTGCGCACGCGCTCGGTGGAGAACATGATGCAGGAGCTCCGGATGGTCAACGCGGAGCGCGTCTTCTTCTACGACGACATCTTCATCGTCGACAAGAAGCAGGCGAAGAGCCTTTTCCGGGCGATGATCGACGAGAAGCTCACACCGCAGTGGACCGCCCAGATCCGCGCCGACTCGATCTATTCGAGCAAGCAGACGTTCGAGCCCGACCACGAACTGCTCACCCTCATGCGCGACTCCGGGTGCTACATGGTGTACATCGGCTTCGAGAGCATCACGCAGGAGGGCCTCGATTCCTACAACAAGAAGCAGAAGGTCGAGCACATCACGAGCTCCATCAAGCTTCTGCACGACTACGGCATCCGCGTGCACGGAATGTTCGTGGTGGGTGCCGACACCGACACCCCGGAGACCGTGCGAGCCACGGTGGACTTCGCCCTCCACCACGGCGTGGACACCCTCCAGATGATGATGCTCACGACGCTCCCCGGTACCACGTTCGACACGCAGATGCGCGCCGAGGGCCGCGTGCTCACCGACGACTACTCCCTGTACGACGGCCACCACTGCATCATTCAGCCCAAGTTAATGACGCCGTACCAGCTACAGATGGAGACGTGGAAGAACATGCTCCGCTTCTACTCGAAGAAGGGGCCGTGGGAGCTCGCGCGCACGGAGGTGCGGGCCAACATCTGGCGCATGCTCCGCATCACCACCGAGTGGCGGTTTATGAAGAACCTCCCGAAGGCCATCGCCCTGTGGCTCACCAACCGGCCGTCAGAGTCGTTCAAGGTCATCCGCACCACCATGTCGCAGCGCGGGATGCGCACGATCTACGAGACGCTCGGCGTGGCCATCTTCCGTAACTACGGACGCAAGCAGCTGCTCAAGTTCACCGACCAGCCCGAGTCGATGGTGCACCTCGACGAGATCCGGCGGGTCCCGGCGTGGACCCCGCCGGCTGAGAACGAGCCCTCCGGGCAGTCGTCGCCGTCGCTCACGGTCCTGTCGTGAGCCGACGGATCGAGTTGGGCCTCGAGGGCGGCGGCGCGCTCGTCCTGACCGTGGACGATGCGGACATCACCATCCTCACCGCCCAGCTCGCCGGTGAGCGAGGCTGGATTTCCCTGAGCGCGGAGGAAGGCGAGCACACGATCGACGCCGCTCGTGTGCTGTACGTACGGATTCTCCCCGGTGAGGCCAACAGCCGCATCGGGTTCCGCGAGAGCGCCTGACCTGCACCTCGGGCTCCTCGGTCTGACGAACGCCGGTAAGACCGCGCTGTTCAACTTGGTCACGGGTTCGGACGCGGAGGTCGCGTCGTACCCGTTCACCACACGGGAGCCCAATCGCGGGATCGCGGACGTCCCCGATCCGCGCATCACCGCGATCGCCGACGTGCAAGACATCCCCCGTCGCGTTCCCGCCCAGGTCGAGATCATCGATATCGCTGGCCTCTCTGACGGGGCGGGTAGGGGTGAGGGAATGGGCGGCGCGGCCCTCGGACGCATCCGTGAACTCGACGCCACGGTGCACGTGGTGCGCGGCTTCGCGAATGCCGAGGTGCCCCATCCGCACGAACGCATCGACCCTCTCGGCGACATGGAGACCGTGGACACCGAACTTGTGCTGGCCGACGCCGACCAGGTCGCGCGGCGCGCGGAGAAGGTGCAAAAGGGCGTACGTGCCGGGAACGCCGACGCCAAGGCCGAGGCCGCCGCGCTCGAGGCCATCACCGCGCAGTTGGCGGATGGCCGGCCCATCCGCACCATGAACGACCAAGCGGCAATCGCCGTGGCCACCGGAATGGGGCTGCTCACGGCCAAGCCCACGCTCTACCTGATCAACACCGACGACCCCGGTGACCCACCCGCGGACATCGTGGCCTACGCCGAGGCCCAGGGTGCGACGGCGCTGGCGCTACCCGTGGGCATCGAACTCGAGTTGGCCGCGATGGACCCGGCGGACGCCGCCGAGTTCGCCGAGGATATGGCCCTCGGCAACACGCGCGGTGCCGACGCCCTCATCCAAGCCAGCTACCAACTACTGGACCTTGTCACCTTCTTCACGGGATCCGGACCACCGGAGGCGCGGGCGTGGCCGATCCGCCGTGGCACCACCGCCGACCAGGCTGCCGGCAAGATCCATTCCGACATGGAGCGGGGCTTCATCCGCGCCGAGGTCGTGGCGTGGGACAAACTGGTGGAGTGCGGGTCGTTCGCCAAGGCGCGAGAGCAGGCGCTGGCCCGCATGGAGGGCAGGGACTACGTCGTGCAGGAAGGCGACGTGATGCAGATCCGCTTCAACGTGTAGCCCCACTCCCGGGAAGCGGGCCTGGGAATTGTGGTCGCTCCCGTCCTTCGAAGAGTGGAGCGACGAACCAGCAACGTCGCTAACCGACAGAGGTCGGGAGGACTCACGCGAATGGGATTTCCTCCCCCGCGACGCGGCAACCGTGGGTGGGCCGCAGAGGGGTTGGATACGGGTGACCTCCGCCGACGAACACCGACGACCTACGGGACGACCTCATCTCAGGCGTCGCCCCTCAGATCGAGATCGAGGTGTCGTCGAGCGCGCTCACACCCTCGAGGCGGGCCTTCACGCCCGATTCCATCGCGTTCGCACGCCACAACGCCACGGCCTCGGCCGATGCCTGGGAGATGTGCGCACCGGCCGGAGGGCCGTGGTGCCAGCCGATGACGTGCAGCAGGGCGAGTCGGCGCTCGTCGGACAGACCCACGGTGTGCGCGATCTCACCCACCATCTGCTGGCCGATCGGCACATGCCCGAGCAAGCGCCCCTCCTCGGTCTGGTCAACGGTGGCGGGTCCCACGGTGAAGCAGCGGACGTAGCCGATGTCGTGCAGCAGTGCGGCAGTGACCAGTAGATCGCTGTCCACCCGTGGGTGCCAGGTACACAGCGACTGACACAACATGGCCACGCCCACTGAGTGCTCCACCAGACCGCCGAGGTAGGCATGGTGCCCCGAGCGCGTGCAGGGTACGGTGCGCCACTGCTCCGCCAGTCCCTGGTCGCCGGTCATGGCATCGAGCACGGCGCGAAGTCCGACGTCCACCACCTCGTCCGCGAGGCCCAGAACGAACCCGAACATGTCGTCGGGATCACGGTGGCTCCGCGGTAACAGGTCGACATCGTTGTCGGCGGCCTCGGCGGGGCGTAACGACCGGACCCGGAGCACGCTCCGGCCCCCGCGGGATGTGACCTCACCCGCCACGCGGACGCGATCGCCCTCCTCGAATTGCCCGGCGAACCAGTCGGCCTCGTCGAAGATGACGGCCGAGATGGCCCCACTGGCATCGCCGAGGGTGAGCGCGAGGTACGGCGCACCCTTGCGCGAGATGCGTCGTTCCTTGCGACGCACCGCAAATACGCCGTCCAGCATGCGGCCTGGCTCAAGGGTGGTCACGACCGTCACCCTAACGATCCTGTGCGGGGCATATGAGGTTGAAATCGCACGTACGGCATGCCCACCCCGGCGCGGGATCGAACCGGCCAGCCGAGATGGAATCGGCCACCTCGTGGATACGCTCCAGCGCCTCGGCGCGCTCACCGGGATCGGGATGCACGGACCGGTGATCGCCGTCCAGCACATACTCAAGCACGGCGCCACGCGGCTCGATGGACCACGCCGCACGGGCCCCCTCGATATACGCGACCAGCACCAGTCGACCCGACTCACTCTCCTGATATGGGCGGCGACCACTCTTATAGTCCACGAGTTGGTGCCCGCCCTGCGGATGGGAATCGATGCGGTCAATTCGACCGTGGACTATGTGCGGACCCACGTGCAGGCTGAATGCACGCTCCACGCCCACCGGTCGCACGCGGGATTTGGCGACGCGTTCGAGATAGCCGGGTATGTGACGGCGAACACGGTCCATCGCCTGGATACCCACGGCGGTCCCGGACACCCCACGCCGCCCGAGTTCGACGGCGAATCGGGCGATCACCCGGTTGGCCCCCTGAGGCGGCGCACCCGGCCGAAAGTGCGCCTCGAGGGTGGCATGGACGGCGTGCCCCACCGCCCGGTTGGGATCGTGCCGCGGTGGCACCCGATCCACGCTGGCGAACCGGTACGCCAGTGGGCAGGTCATGTACCGCGCGATGTCCGTTGGACTGAGCGTGAGACCCGGGCGCGGCACGCGGGGCTCAGGGGTGGGCACCGGGTCCACAACGGGTCCCGCGAGTACCTCCGCGCGCGCCGCCACGAGCGCGCGTGCGGCATCGGCCGCAGCGTCCGAGAGCGCGGAGGCATCGGCCGCGCCCTCGGCCCCCGCCTCCGCCGCGCGCTGAAGAGCCGCGTCGAGTCGGGCACGGGCATCACCCACGGCCGCGAGCACGGCACGATCGGGGGCAACCCCCACTGAAACCCACGCCGGATCCCCCAGCGCCGCGCGTGCGGCCTCTGCGAACAGGGATGGCCGCTGGCCGATGCCGGCGCCGGACGCACGATACGTCAGGAGGTACAGATGGCGACGCGCCCTCGTCATCGCCACATACAGCAGGCGACGCTGCTCCGCCTCGTATGCGTCGCGACCACGCGGCAGCGCCTCGGGTAGCAGGGCGTCGGGGATGTCGGCCCGCTGCCGCTCGCGCCCGGGGAAGTTGCCCTGCGTCATCCCGAGCACGAACACCACGTCGAACTCCATGCCCTTGGACTGATGGATCGTCATCACCTGCACACCCAGGCGATCGGTGACGCCACCGCTCGCACGAAAGCCGACACCGGCGAGGCCATTGATGCGACGGACCATCGCGACGGCGTCCATTCCTGGATCGCCCGACACGATCTCCGCTGCCAGTCGCTCAAGGGATGCCAGATCACCGAGCCGCGCAGCGCCCTCCGCGCCACCGAGGGCGAGCGCACGCACTCGGATACCGGTGCGATCGAGCACCTCACGCACCAGATCGATGGGTGCCGCCACGGCGGCCGTGCGGGCCAGATCGTCGAGCAGAACGCGGACCCGGCCGTCATCACCGAGGGCGCCGAGCGAACCCCAGATCTGAGTACCGGTGGCAACGGCGTCCGACACCGCCTGGGCGGCGGGCGCCCACGGCAGCGCGAGGGCGGGATCGGTGGCCACCCGGAGGTGGGCGGTCGCATCGGTGGGATCGGTGGCGGCCCGCAGCCATCCGAGCGCCAGCCGGACCTCCCGACGATCGAACAGGTCGGTGCCTCCGTGCACTTGGTGCGGAATGCCCTGCTGCTCGAGTTCGGCCACGATCGACCGGCCCTCGGTGCGCACCGCCTTCATGAGCACGGTGACCTCCTCGTACGGCGTACCGGCCTCCACCAGACGCCGGATCTCCGCCGCAACCGCGCGTGCCTGCCCCGCCGGGTCGGGAGCCACCCAGAATGCCGGCACCGGGCCGGTAGCACCCGGAAGGGCCGTGAGCACCTTTGCCTCACGCAGCACAATCGGCTGCACCACGGCATGCGCGGCGTCGAGGATCGACTGTGTGGACCGGTGGTTCCGCTCGAGGCGTGCCACCGGCGCATCGGGAAATCGCAGCCGGAAGTCGGCCATGTTCTTGGCCGAGGCGCCGCGGAAGCGATAGATACCCTGGTCGTCGTCGCCCACCACCACCAGTGACTGAGCATGCGCGCTAACGAGATACAGGAGTTCGGCCTGAGCGTGGTTGGTGTCCTGAAACTCATCCACCAAAACGTGACGCGTGCGCTCGCGGGTGAGGGTGAGAAGGTCGTGGTGATGGGCCAACAGGTCGAACGCCCGCGTGATCTGGCGACCGAAATCCTCAAGACCGCGCTCGGCCAACCAGGCATCGTGAAGCCCGAAGACCCGTGAGAACTCGACCTCATCGCGGGCGTCGGCGGCCTCGCGTCCGCCCCGCGCCCCCCGGAGTGCCGCCGCGGCCCACGACGCATATCGCTCCGGATCCACCCGCTCATCGCGGCAGCGATCGATGCGCTCGATGAAGCCGCGCACCACGCCGACCGGATCGCTCCGCAGGTCGTTCTCGGTGAGGCCGAGTTCCCCGAGGCGCTCCAACAACACCAGCACACGCTCCTCGGTTCCCACCGGTCGGAGCACCGGAGCCAGATCACGGTCGGTGCCGAGCGACCGCACGAGGTCGAGGGCGTACGAGTGGAAGGTGGTGACCCGAAGCGTCTCGTGGCTCCCCGGCATCATCGCTTCGGCGCGCTCGCGGAGTTCCGCGGCCGCTTTCGCGCTGAAGGTGAGCGTGAGGATGTCCCCCGGGTCCGCGCCCTCAGATACCAGCCAAGCGAGGCGTCGGCAGAGCACCCGCGTCTTGCCCGCCCCTGCGCCGGCGATCACCAACAGGGGGCCACCGGGGTGAATGACCGCGTCGTGCTGGGAAGGTGTGAGGTCCGTTAACACAGGACGACTCAGTGTACGGCTGCCGCCGGAAGCCCCGTCCCACGCGGACACCGATGCGGCCACACTCCTCCGTGGCGCGATGGCGCACCCGGATCCGGCCTATCCGGGGACATGCCGCCCGCCGCCACGGTGCGTGGGGCGGAGCCGTCACGCCGTCTACCGCTCAAACCCGCGCAATCGAGCCCACCCGTGACGCCTGCCCGCGCTCCCGGCGGACGCGACGCCGGGATCAACGCCCGGCAGACCCCACGGTCACCGACAACCGTCCGGGGCGTTCCGCGCCCGGGTACCCCAAGGAACCCGCCGCCCACTCGGCGCCGCGTCGGGCGTTGCAGCGGGCGTGTCGTGCCCGGGTACCCGGAGAAGCCGCCCTGCCCTGCTCACCGCTCCGGCGGAAACGCACGGCTCTCACGGTGGGGCGACCCCAAACGCCGGCATAACTCGGTCCGGGAACGGCCACGGACGCGCCCGCTAGTGTGCGGTCACGTGACTGACACTTTCCGTGGGGCCCGCGTGCGCCCCTTCCGAGCACTGGTCTTCGACCCCGTCGTCGCCGGAGAGATGCAGACGCTCGTGGCACCTCCCTACGACGTGATCGGCCCCGAGTACCGCGACGAGCTCGCGTCACGCAACCCGTGGAACGTGGTGGGCATCGACCTGCCGAGCATCCCGTATGAGACCGTTGCGGCAACCATCGCGGCGTGGACGGCAAGCGGGGTGCTCCGGCGCCACGACGATCCGGTGATGATCGCGTGGACTCAGGAGTTCGACCTGCCCAACGAGAGTCACCGAACCCGCCGGACGCTTCTCGCCGCTGTGGGAGCAGAACCGTACGAGTCCCGGATCG
Organism: Thermoleophilia bacterium; assembly: GCA_009694365.1. Taxonomy (GTDB): domain Bacteria; phylum Actinomycetota; class Thermoleophilia; order Miltoncostaeales; family Miltoncostaeaceae; genus SYFI01. Next base: position 18,170 of record SHVE01000002.1, read on the forward strand.
TGCGCCCGCACGAGCGCACTCACGCAGGCCCCAAGGAGGAGCGTCTGCGTCTGATGACCGCCACCAAAGTGCAACTGTCCCCGGTGTTCGGCCTGTATCCCGACCCGGACGGCGTGGCGTGGGCGGCGGCGGCCGTGGACGGGCCGCCCGAAGCCGAGATCACGGATGACGAGGGCACGGTTCACCGCCTCTGGACCATCACCGACCCGGAGCGGCTCGCACGGATCGAGCACGTGCTGACGGGCTGCTGGATCCTCATCGCAGATGGCCATCACCGGTACGAGACGGCGCTCAAGTACCGCGAGGACCGCCGGGCGGAAGATGGCGACGGGGACGACGAGCGTGCGTACGACAGCGTGCTGATGGGCCTCACCTCGCTACACGACGACGGACTGGTGGTGCTGCCCACCCACCGCGTGCTGGCCACCTGGCCGGAGGGCGCGGAGACCTATTTTGACGTGACACCGCTCGCCGATGACCTCAACGCCCTACAGACGGCGCTCGACGCCACGCCCGCCGAGCACGTGGCCGCCGGGCTGGTGCTGCCTGACCGCGCCCTGCTGCTCACCACTCCACGTGAGGGCGAATCGGCCGCGGAGCGCCTCGACCTCGCGATCCTCGAGCGCATGTTGCTCATCCCGGCGTTCGGGGGCGACCAAGCGCACCTCGCGCACGAGGGCCTCCTCACCTACACCAAGGACTCCCGTGACGCGTGGGACCAGGTGCGCTCCGGCGCCGCCGCGGCTGCGCTGATCGTCCGCCCCATCCCCACCGATCAGGTGGCCGCCGTGGCGGAGGAGGGCGGCATCATGCCCCAGAAGTCCACCTACTTCTTCCCCAAACTCCTCACGGGCATTGCCTTCCAGCCGCTGGCCGACTGACCCCGGCGACGCCGCCTGGGTGGACGTCCTCACCCGGGCGGTTGACCGGGCGAGTGAGGTCGTTGCCACAATCCCGCCCGGTGAGCGCGGCAGGGAAGTCGGCCGGGGCCGGGGTGGCGACACAACTCTGGTGATCGACCGCGACTCCGAGGCGGCGATTGTCGTGGTGCTCGAGGAGGCCCATCGGGCGGGAATGCGGTTCGACCTTGTGTCGGAGGAACTCGGTACCCGGTCGTTCGACGGGGACGGCACGGTGGTCGTGGTCGATCCCATCGACGGCAGCCGCAACGCGCGCCGCGGGCTGCCCGAGTTCGCCATCTCCATCGCCGTGGCCGACGGCCCGCGCCTCGTGGATGTGCGGGTGGGCCTGCTGCGTCACGTGGGCACCGGCGAGACGGTGGTGGCGGTACGCGGCGAGGGCGTGCGCGTGGACGGGCAGGTGCCAACCCTCCGCGGCCATCCGGGCCTCTGGTTGGTGGTCGTGGAAGGAGCGTCGCCCCGCCGCATGGCGGCGGCGATGCCCCACCTTGCGCACGTCAGCCGCATTCGAAGCCTCGGATCGCTCGCGCTCTCCATTCAGCACGTGGGACTCGGACGCCTCGATGCCCTCGCCGTGTTGCGTCCGACCCGTGTGGTGGACATCGCGGCCGCCGTGCTCATCGCGCAGGAGTGTGGGGCGATCGTGGCGGACGAGCATGGCCGCCCGCTGGACGGAGTCATCGACATGGACTGGCGTGGCGCGATGGTCGTGGCGCGGGCCGCCGATGACGTGCCCGCGCTCACCGCGGCGGTACGGGCCGCACTTGACGCCGGCCGACGGTAGGCCATGGCGGACGCCGACCCCGACGAGATCACCGAGGAGGACGTGCGGGCCGTCTACGACGTGCAGGCGCGCCTCACCCGTACGGTGGGCCGCGACATGCTCGTGTTTGCCGTCGTCTGGTTCCCGGCCCTGCTCATCGTGCCCGCGGTCTTCCACGCCGGGGCCCTGTGGTCGCTCCTCGTCGCCACCTCCGCAGCGGTCGCCGTCACAGTCGTCCTCGAACGTTTTTGGCTGAGGCCGAGGGCGACGGCGAGGGCAGACCGGGGACACATACCGCCACCGCCCATCGACGCACTCTCCGGCGTGCGACGGGTGTGGCGCCGCATCACCGATCTCATCCCGAGGTAGTCGATCCCGCGATACGCTGTCGGCGTGCAGATGTCCGCTCAGAGCGAACAGTCAATCGGACTCCTCATCGGGGAGGCACTGCGTGCCCGGCGTGAAGAGTCCGGACTGTCCCTGCGTGCGGCGGCCGAGCGCGCGAACATGAGCCCGGCGCACCTCTCGGAGGTCGAGCGCGGGATCAAGGAACCATCCCTCGGGGCGCTCCAGCGTATCGCCGACGTCGTCGGCGGCGGGGCCGGCGAGATTTTCCTCGATCTGGCGATCGCACTCGGCGCGGCACCCGCCCGTCCAGCACGTCACCCACTCGGATTCGCACCCGATCCGCGAGAGGAGATCGCCTGGGCACTGGAGCGCCTGCACCAACAGGACCTCCGCACCGTCGCCGCCTTCGGCGCGTTTCTCGCGGCCCAGACCAACACCCACACAGGAGGCACCACCACATGAGCCCGCTCATCCCGATGGTCATCGAGCAAACCGCCCGTGGCGAGCGCTCGTTCGACATCTACTCGCGCCTGCTCAACGAGCGCATCATCTTCCTCGGAACGCCCATCGACGATCAGATCGCCAACCTCATCGTGGCCCAGTTGCTGCACCTCGAGAGCGAGGACGCCGACAAGGACATCTCGATCTACATCAACTCGCCGGGTGGCTCGGTGTACGCCGGCCTCGCGATCTACGACACCATGAACTTCATCAAGCCCGACGTACAGACCATCTGCTGCGGTATTGCGATGAGCATGGGTGCCCTGCTACTTGCGGGGGGCACGAAGGGCAAGCGCATGGCACTGCCCAACAGCCGTATCCTCATCCACCAGGTCCTGTCGGGCTTCAGTGGCCAAGCAACGGACATCGAGATCCACGCGCGCGAGACCCTCAACCTCCGGGCCCAGCTCGATCAGATCCTCGCCAAGCACACTGGCAAGACCGAGGAGCAGATCCACACGGACTCCGAGCGCGACCGCTTCTTCACGGCTCTGGAGGCCACCGACTACGGGCTCGTGGATCGGGTGATCGAGAGCCACTAACACTAACGCCGGCAGAGGCTCCACACGTCGTCGGCTGATCGCAGCCAGTCCTGCGGGACCTCGGGGCGTCCGGCCCGAGGTGTCGTTGTGTCACCAGTGCCCACCTACCCGGGTGGTGGCCCTGCTCCACGCCGCCGCCTAACACCGACGAGCCGGTTCCACCGCATCAGGCGACGTGACAAGTCGTCCCAACACCAAATCCCTTCCTCGGTCTTGGCCCACGACAATCACGGTTGTCGACTGCATGGGGGAAGTACCGTGGTGGACCAGCATGCGAACACGTGCTTGGCGTCGTCACCGCCTGATCGAATGGTCCTCGTGGGCCCCACCACCTCCAGGTAGCGGGGCCCACGTCGTTGCGGGCAGCGGGAATGGCGGCGATGTAATGTGCGTGGGAGCCGGTCTCGACTTAATGGGGATGAGATGCGTACGTTCCGCAGTGGCGTCGTCGCATTCTTGGGAGTGCTGCTCACGGTTGCCGCGGGTACATCCGGCGTCGGGGTCGGCTCCACGCCAGCGACCCCGGCGAGCGCGCAGCGCGACCAGCCGCGTGGTGTGACGGGGGTGGTGAGCGTGTCGGTGGGGCGCGTCCGCCTCCGTGACACGCCACCCCTCGTGAGCCCGGCCTTCCTCGCGGCCCAGGGCAGAAAGATCACGAAGGCAAATCCGCGTGCCCGCCTCGGTGGCCCGGCCCCGGTGGCATACGATCCGGGCCCGCCGACCCTGCTGCCCGGTTCGCCAGTCCAGCCCGACCCGACTCCCGGGCGTCCCTCCGTACCCTCGATTGTCGTCGGCGAGGAGGGTGGTCAGGTGCGGCCGACGTCGCGTCGCGGCCAACGCCCGAACGCCGCTGGCGACTTCCGGGTATTCCGGCGCACGGCCGTCATCAGCGGGGTGGGGGTCACCCCGGCGGGAACGGTGGTCAGCACCTCGTCAACCAATGAACCAACGATCGCGAATGACCGCGACGGCATTCTGTTCACCGGCAACTGGTATGCCGCGTGGTCCGAGGATGCGGGCATCTCTTGGAAGTACATCGACCCAGCCACGGACATCAGTACTCAAGCCGGTGGCTTCTGCTGCGACCAGGTCGTGGTATCGGTGCCGCGCGACGGCTACAACATGCTGCTCTGGAACCTCCAATACTCCAATGATGCGAGCGGCAACAACGCCTTCCAGATCATCAGTCTCCGCGGACGCTCCGCGCTCAACTCACTTGAGTACTGCTCGTGGCCGGTCACGCCGGCGTGGGCCGGGTACGGTGTGAATCGCTGGTTCGACTTCGAGATTCTCGGCGTGTCGAACGACTGGCTCTACGTCACGACCAACGTCTTCAACACAAGCACCCCGGCCGCTTTCCTGGGGAGCGAGGTCATCCGCATGAATCTGGACGACCTCGAAGACTGCGTGGACGCACGCGCCACCCGATGGAGCCGATCGGAGTACCACGTCCGCCCCGTGCAGGGTGCGGGCGCGGACATGTACTTCGGTGCGCTCGCCGACACCAACACGCTTCGGCTCATGCGTGTCGCCGACTCGTCGTCAACCCTCTCGTCATGGGACCGCGATGTGACGACCTTCGCGTCCGCGGGCGGGAGCGGCGTCACGTGCCCGTCGCCGGGTGGGGGTGACCCCTGCGGGCGCCTGCTCCCCGAGATCAACGCCGCGTATCGCAGTGGGTCGGAAGTGGGCCTGATGTGGACTCAAGGCAATAACGTGGCGGCCGGTCTGGCCATGCCGAGCACCCGCATCGCCCGGTTCCGCACCTCCGACATGGAACTCACCAACGAGCACACGATCTGGAACGATTCGTTCGCGTGGGCCCTTCCCGCCGTCACGGTGAATGGATCCGGCGACAAGGGCGGGACCATCCAGGCGATTGGTGGGACGCTGAACACTCAGACGCAGGGCTTCCTCATTGATGGCTATTCGTCCAGCTGGCAACCCCTGCCCAACGTGGGACTCAACGGCGGGACGAACGGCCCGTCGAACAACCGCTGGGGCGACTACTTCGGTGTCCAAGTCTTCCGTGGCTGCTCCGATACGTTCCTCGGTGCCTACGCCTACCTCAGCGGTGGCGGCGGGTCCGGATCGGCCGTGGGCGAGAGCGCGTGGTTCGGCCGCGAGGGTGAGGCCTGCCCCGATCTGCGCATCACCAGCGTCGTGCTTGGCATACCTCTTCGAAATCTCATCAGCGGCGGGGGTGCCATCTCCGTCGCCGACGTCACGCAGAACATCGGCTCCGGGAACATGCCGACGTCGGTCACGGCGTATTACCTGTCGCGCAACAACAGTATCGGGTCGAGCGACGAACGGATCGGCCAGCGCGCTATTCCCGCCGTCGCTGCTGGTGCATCGAACACGGGCACAGTCGCGGGCATCACCCTGCCCTCCGGGACCTTCGGAAAATATTACGTAATTGCCTGCGCCGATGATGGCGACCCGGTGGACGAGGTGAGTGACAGCAACAACTGTCAGGCCTCTAGGGCGTTTTCGGTGAAGATGAACGTCTCCGCGATGAGTGTCGTCTCAACCGCCGCGATTCGCAGCGTTTCCCAGACCAACCGCGTCGTTCTCCGTCGCGGAATCAGGCATCAGATCAAGGTGACGGGACTGGTCAAGGGAGGGAAAGCAGGCCGGCCAGTGGCATCGGTGTTCATCACGCGCAATCCGCAGTGGTCGCCGTCTGCGGTCAAGGTGGGCAGTGGTGTTACGGATCCCAGTCCCGTGAAGCAGCCATCGACCCGGACCCCGGGCGAATGGTCGTTCACGCTGGACGTGGCGGTGCGCATGCCGAGCCGACTCTCGCCGGGCACATACTTCGTCATCGCGTGCCTGGACGACCCCACGCCCATTACGTGCGGGGCACTCGACGCGCGTTTCACCGTCCCACCCGGGAAATCGGTGCCCGCCGTCCGGCCGTAAGTCATGTCTGCGATGCGGTGACCCCAGCGCCGCAGGACCACCCTTGCAGGTCCAGCGGTACCTCCTCCGTCATCACCGCAGTACCCGCCACAACCTCGTCGACCACGGCGACGGCACCCACAACGTCGAGTGGCGCGGGTCATCTCGCTGCCCGGGGGCGTGGGTACGGTTGGAGGAGAGCACAACGGCACGGCCACGGTGATGCCGGGCGACAGCCTGCGACTGCCGCACCGACCGGGCCCAAGGGGTGGGCACGACGATGGTGGTGAACGTGCGCACGGCCCCCGACAGTGCCGACAACGGCCGCGGCATCGCGACGTTCGACGAGCAGCAACTCTCGGCGGTGGGCGTCGATACGGCTACGCTGGCCGCATCTGGCGACCGTAGCTCAGATGGAGAGAGCACCGGACTTCTCATCCGACGGTCGGTGGTTCGAGTCCACCCGGGCGCGCTCGGCTTCCTGTGAGGGACGGCATGACGCGAGATCGACAGGGCGACCTGGCCGACCGCAGCGAACAAGTGCTCGCGCCGCGTGCGAGAAGCCCCGGCCCGTCGGTGTCGGGCGGGGCGGTTCGCATGCGCCGTGGGCGGCTCCCGACCGGCGGTACATCGCCATGTCGAGGAGGTCCGGTCCGCCAACGTGCCCATTGATGCCATGTGGGTAGGTGACGTGCTCGACCCGGCGTTCGATGCGGTCAGGCCCTCGGCGGTGATGCCACGGCTGTCGGGTCTGCCCGCCGGGCCCGTCGCAGGGACGGCCGCGATCGGCTCTACGAACGACGAGGCCGCGCGAGGGGGCCACGAGGGCACGGTCGTCGGCTCCGATCACCAGACCCCCGCCCGGGGCCGGCGGGGCCGGCCGTGGGTGGATGCACCGGGCGAGGCGCTGATGGACACCGTCGTGCCCACGACCGAAGGTCAGCCCAATGGACGCGGGCGTGCTGCCGCTGCTGGTCACGGTGGGGCTGGCCGACGCGTGTGACAATCACGGCGTGCGCGGCGTTGAGATCGCATGGCCCAACGACATCTTCGCCGGGGGCGGCAAAGTGGCGGGCAGCCTGTGCTAACTCGCGGCCGGCCACGAGCGGGTGATCGGGGCCGTCGCCGGAATGGGCATCAACCTCAGGCCGGTCCCGGACGTGTCAGATGCGCAGTGGGTGCCGAGATCGCTCGGGACGATCGGCCCACGCCCGCGTCGCGGCGACCGGCCGGCGGTAGTTCACATGGGCGGAACATGGCGGCAAGCGGGTGGTGGCCGCGTTCGCTCGGAGCGACCAACTGAGGGCCGCGCGCGTGACCCTAGGAGCGGCGCAGGGCAACGAGGTCGGTGTCGGCCGTGGCATCGACGAATGGAAACGCCTGCTCGTCGAAATCGATGGCCACATTTGGGCAATGGCCTCCGCCGGGTGGACCGGGATTAGGCGGTGCGGGCAGCGAACGCCGCGAAGCCCGCGGTCGAGTTCACCACGAGGTCGGCGGCATGACGGCGGGCTCCTAGACGGAGCACGCGAGCGGCATCCGGCCCCAGCACCTCCTCCGCTTCCCGCTGCATGGTCGGCTCGGCGAGCCACGTGTCCACCAACGCCTCATCCGCCTCGGGGTGGAACAGCACGCCCCACGCACTGCTCAAGCGGAATGCCTGGACTGGGGTCATCGCCGATCGAGCGAGCGCGGACGCACCATCCGGGAGCGTGAAGGCCTCACCGTGCCAGTGCAGGGCGACGGTCATCGGCGCGAGCGGCCCGAGTACCGGGTCGCGCGGGTCGGCGATCGACACCGGCAGCCAGCCGATCTCCCTGCGAGGCGCGGGGGACACCACCGCTCCCGCCGCACGGGCGATGACCTGCGCCCCCAGGCAGATTCCAAGGAGGGGGACTCCCGCAGAGATCGCCTGGCGCACCCAGTCGACCTCTGCGGCCAGCCCGGGTATGGCGTCGGCGTCATTGACGCTCATGGGGCCACCCATAATCACGGCGCCGCGTACCTCGGCCGGGCCGGGCAGCCGGCATCCGGGGTCGAGTGCGTCGGTACGAATGAGCGGAACATCCGCAAATGCGGCGAGCACGCGGTGCGGGCCCTCCCACGGGACGTGCTGAATCACCAGGAGCGGTCGCACCATGGGCGGAGCGTAGAGCGCCCGCCCCATATCCACCTCCCCCGGCACCCCCACCTCGTGCCGCCACTGCTGCGGCATCAGCGGCGCGGCCACCACCGCCTGGGCCACCCTCACCGCCGCCAAGTACGCGACCGGAGGATCGACCTGCTTGGCGCCCGAGGCGGCGACGGCAGTGGACGCCTGCACGACCGAGATTGAGTCCGGCGCATCCGCAAGGATCGAGGCGATCAAGGCCGCCTGCCGCTGCCCCCGGACGCCGGTAGGGCACCGTCTCTCGTGCCCCGGCCCCGGGGAGCACCGTCGTCGTGCGCGCAGCGAGCGACCACAGGGCGGGGCGGCTTCGCATCGACGAGGTCTCCCGACCGACCGCGAGGGCGAGGGCGAGGGCGAGGGCGATTGTCATCCGCACGCGTGCATGCCGAGCCGCCCGAGGAATCGTGGAGACTCAGTGTCCGACACCGATTCCTGCCGGATGGGCCGGATGGGCAGACGGATGATTGTTAAGTGTCAGACACCGATTCCTGACGATTCCCCGCACTGAGCCCGGTGCGGCTCCCGGTCCCCCACGAGAGCGATGCCGCGACGACCGCTAGGGGATGAGGTTGCCCTTCGGAGGGTTCCTCGTGACCAACGACTTGAACACTGCGAGCGATGGCTTAGCGGCACCGGCATCGGTGAGCAGACCGCCCGGCCAGTCTCGGTTGTCCTGGAGTTGGAACCACACCACCAACGGAATCCGGCTGGTCTTGATAATGGGCAGCGTGAAGATCTGCTTCATGAATGCCGCTTGCTTGGCAGGCGTCACCATCACCGAGCGATAGGGGGTCCACGCCGTGGTGTACGACGCCTCGGTGATGTAGATCTTCTTGGCGCGTCCACCCGGCAGGGTGTTGACGGCCGCGATGACCCGATTGAGCGTGGACCACGACGGCACCGCCCTGTTCACCGTCGCGGGTGCCGACGCCGGGTAGATGTGTTGGGAGTAGTGGCTCCCCGCCTTGAGTCCGGCCGTCTTCAGATCGCTGATCCAGTCCAGTGTTCCGCGACCCGACGTGTCGGACTTGCCCTTGGGGCCCGTGACGCCCGAGATGACTACAGCCCCGGGGTTGACCGCCTTGATGGCGGGAGTCGCGAGGTTGGCCATCTTCACGTATGCGGATGGGGAGACCGCCCGCCTCCCCACGTACTGGGGATAGAGATAGATCTGGAGGTTGGGCTCATTCCAGATCTCAAAGAACGTGACCTTGACCTGCCCCCACCCCGGAATGACGGTCTGGCCGTTGTAGCGAGTGGCCAGCGCCTGCATGAAGTCGGCGAAGGCCTGGGGGTTCGTCGGCGACAACGAGTTCCAGACCACACCGCGGATGCCCTGCGTACGCCCACCGGTGGCCCACGCCGGAGCGTTCCACACGGTGACGATCGGCTGGATCCCGGCTCCGACCAAGCCGCCGAGTACCGCATCGGCCCATTCCCAGACATAGGCGGGGTCGTTCGGATCGGTCGGGGTGGTGGGTACCGTGGGGGCGGCGGTGGCCCAGAACAGGTCGATGCGGGACACCTTCGTGCCCGTGGACTGGAGCATGGCGATTCGATCGGCCACGAGGTTCGCGGGTTGTACGGCGAGCCGATCATCCTGCAGGCCAATGGCAGCGCCCATGCCCATAGCGGGGATGGCCGCGCCAACAACGAGCGCCACGGCGATCACTCGAGGGGCACGGACTCTCACGACGGGTCTCCGGGTTCACACACGTGACCGAGGCTAGCAAGGCCCACCGCGCCGACAGCGAGGCCCGGGTGCGGTGGATCAGCCGCCGCGGCGCTCCGCGAAGAATGCGCGCAGCAGTTCGGCCGATTCCGCCGCCAGTACGCCCATGTCCACCGACACACGCGTCGGCAGGCGCGGATCGCGGAAGAGATCGAGCACACTTCCGGCGGCGCCCGACACGGGCTCGGATGCACCCACCACGACCCGCTCCGAACGGGCCTGCAGAATGGCCCCGGCACACATGGCGCAGGGTTCGAGCGTGACGTACACCGTGGCCCCGATCAGACGCCACCCGCCGAGGGCGATTGCCGCGTCCCGAATGGCGAGCACCTCGGCGTGGGCCGTCGGATCCTGCCGCAGTTCGCGCTCGTTGCACGCACTCGCGATGACCCGGCCATCCTTCACCACAACACACCCCACCGGAACATCACCGTGCGCGGGTGCCCTCCGGGCCTCATCCAGCGCCCGGCGCATCCAGCGCTCGTCATCGGGCCTCACGGACCCACCCTCCCCGCCGCGCGTACGGGCATACCCCGTCCGTCGAAGGCAACCGCATACCGGAGCGCCAGCACCGCCGGGTCGCGCGCGATGGTGTCGGCGGCGGCGCGGGCGGCGGGCATGTCCAGCCCAACAACGGCGAGGAGCGCGCCGTCCGACGGGCGGAGCCCGACCGGCACGAGCACCGCCACCGCCCGTGCACCAACCTCGGCGACCGGGGCGCCACCGCCGGGGGGCATGAGCACCACCGATCCACCCGAAATACCACCGGGCAGGCCGCGGGCACCGGGGTTACCGGCGATGGCCCGCCAGGCGGCATCACGAGCCGACAGCGAAACGTCGGTGCCGACCCGTGCGCGGAAGTCGGCGGCACCGGTGGTCAGACGGGCACCGGCCTCTCGAAGCGCTACGGTGAGCGGTGGGTCGGCCGCCACGACCGGATCGGTGCCGCCCGCGGCTCCGTGCACAAACGGTTCGGGCCACACGCCTACCACGCCGCGCACGCTCATCATCCCCGACCACGCCCGGTGGTCCCACCAGACCACATCACCGTCGTCGAGGACCACCTCGGCCGCCCCCACCGGCGATTCGATCCCGTTCGTGAAGAAGAACCAATCGGTACGCGGTGACGAGGTAGACGCGCGGCCGAGCATCGCCGCAACGAACCCGCCGCCGTAGGCGGTCTCCACGGGAGTGACATCGCGCAGATCGTCGAGCACGCTCTGCGCCGGTGCGACGCGCTCGTCGAGCAGCATCTCCGCACCGTGATCCGCGGTCACCACAACGCGCGCGGCCGGTTGCCCGTCGGCGGGTCCGGTGGCCTCCGAGCGACGTGAGCATCCCGTGCCAATGACGACCAGCGCCGCGAGGGCCACGGCCACACCGGCAACTCCGCGCGGCCTACTCATAGTGCAGGGCATCGAGTGGATTGAGCCTCGACGCACGACGTGCCGGCAGGACCGCTGCAACGACGCCCGCAACGATCGCCACCACGAGGAAGATGGCCAACTGCGTCCACGGAATGCGGAACACGATGCCCTGGTCCTTGAGGCCCAAGCTGAACACCCACGCGAGGAGTACACCCACCACAATTCCGATGACCCCGCCGATACCCGATGTGATGGTGGCCTCGTACCGCACCATGCGCCGCAACTGCGATCGCGTGAGCCCGATGGCCCGCAGCATGCCGATCTCACGGGTGCGCTCGGTGATGGAGAGCACCAAGGTGTTGACGATACCGAACAGCGAGATGACCACGCTCATCGCGAGCAGGACGTAGAGTAGGTAGAGGACGGAGTCGACCCGGGTACCGATCTCGTCGCGGTAGTCCGCGTTGGTGCGTACCTCCGCCACCGGGTAGGGCGTGAGCGCCTTCGTGACGGCGTCCTTCACCACGGTCGGATCGGCCCCCGGATCCACGGTTGCGATGAGAAAGACGGGGTCGCGGGAGGTGAACACGTCCCGGAAGGCGGTGTCCGACACGATGAACCCCCACGTGAACAGCAGCGGATCGCGGTAAATCCCCGTGACGCGGAAGGTTCCGGATGTGCCGGTCGCACTCCGAACCGTGAGTGACGATCCCACCGCGAGGCCTGCCCCGTGCGCGAACTCCTCCTCCACCACCGCCGACCGCGGCCCGAGACCCGCGATCCGGGATGAGGATCCGTCCACCCAGGTGAGGGAAACCCCACGTGCGGCGGCTGCCGGGGCGACGCCGTACACGATGGCTTTGCCCGACCCGGGCACCCGCGCCTCATCGGTAAGTACCGCCACGACCGACGCCACACCCGGGGTGTTCTCCATGGCCCGGATACTGCCCTCGGGGATGGGCTGGAAGCTGCGGCCGGTGACGATGAGGTCGCCGCGCAACGTGTTGTCGATGGCCTCGGTGAACGATGCCTTGAGCCCCTGGGCGAACACCGCCACGAACGCCACCAGCCCGATGCCGATCATGAGGGCCGCCGCCGTGGACGCCGTGCGGGCCGGGTTGCGCGTGGCGTTACGACGTGCGAGTGCCCCGGATGCGCCGGGCAGGCGCTCGAGCGGCCACCCGATGATCCGGGCGAGGCCCGGCACCATGTACCGGCTGAGGCCGCCGATCGCGAGGAAGACCAACAACGCGCCGAGGGCCATGACGGCCAACCGGCTGTTTGCGGGTCCACCGCTCCGGAGCGCGAGCACGATGACGAGCACACCCACGCCGGCGAGGACGCCCGCGATGACGGGCGCGAAGCGGGAGATGCGTGACCTATGGATCTCGGCGCCCTCGCGCAGTGCGACCAATGGTGACACCCGGCGTGCGCGCAGTGCGGGGATGATGGCCGCCGTCACACTCACCAGCACCCCCACGAGAAGGGCGATGAGGGCGATGTTGACACTGAGCGTGGCCCCGGCAACCGGGATGCCACCGGGCAACAAGAGGTTGAACACCCACACCAGCAGCGCGGCGAACCCGTAGCCCGCGAACAGTCCGATGACGCCGGCAACGAGCCCGATGATGAACGCCTCGCCCACCACCGACATCATGATCTGACGACGGCTGGCGCCGAGCGTACGGAGCAACCCCAACTCGCGGAACCGTTGGGCCACGGTGATGGAGAACGTGTTGAAGATGATGAACGCGCCCACGAACAGGGCGATGACCCCGAAGGCGAGCAGCGCCGGGCGCAGGAACCGGTTGATGCCCTCGGTCACCCGCTGCGCCTGCTCCGCGGCGTCCTGCTGCCCGGTGCGTACCTCGACCGTGTCCGGCAGTTCGGCGGCCAGACGGCGGGCGAGTACGGCGGACGACACGCCGGGGTCGGCCGCGATCGCGATGGAGTTGGCGAGGCCGTCCATGTCGAACCAACGCTGCACATCATCCCGGGTGGCAATGACGATAGTGGCCCCGCCGATGGACGACACGTTGGCGTAGGTGACCACCCCCGTGAGCACCACCGGCATAACACCCCGGCGCGTCGCGATGCCCAGATGGTCCCCTAGGACAAGCCCCTCCGACTGCGCGAGGGCCTCGTTGACCGCCACCTCGCCGTCCTGCCGCGGGTAGCGCCCCTCCGTGAGATCGGTGGCTTGGAGGGGCGGGGGCTGCAGGGACAACACAAACGACGGCGCCCCCGTGGACTGCACGTAGGTCCCGTTGACCACGGGCGACCCGAGGGCGGCGACCTCGGGGGATGCCGCCGCGACCCCGTCGATGGCGGCAATCCGGCTCGCGAGCGATGCGGGAAGCGTGGGGAGCGTGCCGTGCCGGACATCGAAGTCGGTCCGGGGGGTCACCCGGACGTCCACTCCCTGGTTGACCTGCGTGAAGATCTCGTCGAACGCCCGGGTTATCTGACTCGAGATCACGAGAGTGCCCGTAATCATCGCCACGCCCAACACGATCGCGATCGCGGTAAGCGCCGCCCGCAGCTTCCGCTGGCGCAGCCCGGCGAGAAGGAGGCGGATCACGCCGTGTCGAGCGTGCGCACAGCGTCGTAGATCTCGTCGGCGGTCATGCCCGCCCGGTCCATAACGACGACTCCGTCGGAGAGCAGCACCACGCGATCGGCGATCGTGGCCGCGCGCGGGTCGTGGGTGACCATCACCACGGTGCGTCCCCCCTCATCCACGGCGCGCCGAAGGAGGTACAGAATCTCGGTGCCACTGACGGAGTCGAGATTTCCCGTGGGCTCGTCGGCGAAGATGACGGTGGGATTGGCCACCAGCGCACGGGCGATGGCGACACGCTGTTGCTGGCCACCCGAGAGTTCGGCCGGTCGGTGGGTTCTGCGATCCGTGAGGCCGACCTCGGCGAGCACCTCGGCCACGCGATCATCACTGTCGCGCACACCGGCGATACGCAGCGGAAGCGCCACGTTCTCCTCCGCCGTCAGCATGGGCAGCAGGTTGAACGACTGAAAGACAAAGCCGATCGCCGTGCGGCGGAGCACCGTCAGCTCCTTGTCGGACAGCGCGGCCAGCGCCATGCCTCCGAGGACGACCTCGCCCGAGGTCGGGCGATCAAGCCCGGCGAGGCAGTGGAGAAGCGTGGACTTGCCGGATCCCGACGGGCCCATGACCGCGGCGAACTGCCCACTGGGGAACTCCACAGTGACGTCGCGCAGCGCATCGATCGCGGCCTCACCGTCGCCATATCGGCGGCCTAGGCCGTCTGCCCGCACCGCCGCCGTTCCCACGCTGCTCGCCGTTGTCATCGTGTCCTCCCCGGTTGCGCGACGAGGATCGTACCGCCTCCCCGTGCGTTGTTTGGGCAATGGCCATTGCCGTTACAGTGACGAGGCGCTACCGTCCTCCGGACGTTATGGAGACCCTTCCGCCCCACGTGGAGATGTGCCCGGCCGTACCGGGCCGTGGCGATCCCCGGGGCGCGGCCCTCACGGTACGCGGCGTGGAGAGGGTGCTCGGCGGTAAGTCGATCCTGCGTGGCATTGATTTGGACATGCCAGCCGGCACCGTGCTGGCCCTGCTCGGCCCCTCGGGCTGCGGCAAGACGACCCTGCTGCGCTGCATCGCCGGACTCGACCGCCCCGACGCCGGGGAGATCCGGGTGGGCGACACTGTGGCGTCGTCGAACGGCACCTTCATCTCCCCGGAGAAGAGGCGCATCGGCATGGTGTTCCAGGAGGCGGCGCTCTTCCCCAATCGCACCGTCGGAGGCAACGTGGGATACGGCCTCCCGCGATCCGAGCGCAAGGGTCCCCGGATGGGGCGTGCCCTCGCCCTCGTGGGGCTCACCGGTACAGCGGAACGAATGCCGTCCACTCTGTCCGGCGGCCAGCAGCAGCGTGTGTCGCTGGCCCGCGCCCTTGCCGTGGAGCCTTCGCTCATCCTTCTCGACGAACCGTTCTCCGCCCTCGACGCGCCGTTGCGTGCCGAACTCCGCAGCGAGGTGCGACGCCTCCTGGCCGCGGCGGGGGCCACGGCAGTGTTCGTGACCCACGACCAGGAAGAGGCGTTTCTCATCGGAGATCAGGTGGCGCTCATGCTGGAGGGGCGCATCGCCCAAGTGGGGAGTCCCGCCGACCTGTACGAGCGCCCCGCGAGCCGTGCCGTCGCCACGTTCGTGGGCGACGCCAACCTGTTGCCGGCGCAGGCCGAGGGACTGGTGGCCCACACCCCGGTGGGCCCCGTGCCGCTCGCGCGTCCCGCGCACGGCCGAGTGGAGGTCGTCATCCGTCCGGAGTGCATTGCCGCACACCCCGGTAGGGATTCGGTGGTCGAGCGGATCGAGTATTACGGCCACGACGCCGTGATTGTGACCAGCAGTCGCGGGTGCCCGGTACGGTGTCGCGTGATGGGACGTCCGGACGTCAACGAGGGCGACCGGGTCGATCTCGCATACGTGGGCGAACCCAGCGTGGCGTTCGCGGTCGCGTCCGCATAGACCACCCCGGTCGTTGGGGGTCACCGCGTCGCGACACACCGATCACTTTTTGTCTAATGCTCATGACCTATAGAGTTGCCACCCACAAGGACGTAACTCACCAAGGAGACCTATGAGTTTCCGGATTCGCGCCGCCATCGGCGCCATCATTATCTCGCTGGCCGCAGTCGTGGCCCTATCCGCCTGTGGCGGGTCGGGCACCCCCGCAGCGACAACGGCCGCTGGTGGCACCGACGACGCCCTCGTGGTGTACTCGGGGCGCGAAGAGGAGTACATGGCGGCCGTCTTCGCCGCGTTCGAGAAGAAGACCGGAACCACGCTGGACATCCGCTACGGCGACTCCGCCGACCTCGCCCTACTCATCGGTGAGGAAGGTGACAACACCCGCGCCGAGGCATTCATCGCTCAGAGCCCTAGTTCACAGGCCTACCTCAGCGGGGCGGACCGCCTGAGCACCCTCCCGGAGACGACCCTCGACCGCGTGCCCGCCAACCTCCGGTCGGTGGATGGACGCTGGGTGGGCATCGCGGGACGCCAGCGGATCCTCGCCTACAACACCGATCTGGTGACACCGGACGACCTTCCGGCGTCCGTTCTCGACCTGACGACGCCGCCGTTCACGGACAAGGTGGGGGTGGCGCCATCGAATGCCTCATTCCAGGACTTCATCGCCGCGATGAACCAGCTCGTGGGCACCGAGGTGACCAACTCCTGGCTAGCGGGCATGACGGCGAACGGGACGAAGGCCTACGCCAAGAACGGCGCCATCGCCGATGCCGTTGTCCGCGGCGAGATCCCCTTCGGGCTCATCAACCACTACTACATCCACGAGATTCTTGAGGCGGACCCGACGGCGCCGATCGCGGCGTACCGGTTCCCCGGTACCGACCCGGGAAGCGTCTTCCTCGTCGCCACCGCATCGATCCCGACAGCGGCCCACGGGAACCCCTCCGCCATTGCACTGATCGACTTCCTGCTGTCCGATGAGGGCCAGGCGTTGATCGTGGCCGGAGAGGGCGAGTACCCGACGGTCCCGGGGATCTCCCTGCCGGAGGACACGCCGTCACTCACGGAGTCCGACTACCCGTCATACGACCTCACCGGTTCGATCGACCTGAAGGCCATCGCCAAGCAGATCCGGGAGAGTGGCCTCGCGGGATAGCGTTGAGATTAGGTCCGCGGAACCGTCCCGCGGCGACCGGAATGGAATGGGGACCACTGCACTCGCGGTGGTCCTCGCCATTCCGTTCGCACTGCCCTTCGTATACCTCATCATCAGGAACGCCCGGGACATCCCCGGCCTCTGGTCGGCCATCGCGGACCAGAGGCTCTTGGGTCCGCTTAGCCGCAGCCTCATCCTTGGCCTCTCCGTGGGCCTGGCATCGGCCGTCATCGGTACGACCGCGGCGTGGATCGTGGCCCGTACCGACCTGCGCGGCCGACGGGGGTGGGCGCTGCTCCTGTGCCTGCCCCTCGTTATGCCGTCATTCGTCGGCGCGGTGGCGCTCATCGCCGCGTTCGCCACGGGTGGGCTCGCGGAGCAGTGGCTCGGAATCGCGTGGCTCCCAGACCTGACCGGGTTCCAGGGTGCATTCATCGTGCTCACCCTCCTGTCATACCCCTATGTCTTCCTCCCCGTCATGGCGCGCCTGCGGTCCCTCCCGCCGGCGCTCGAAGAATCGGCGCGCATGCTCGGGCGGCGACCGCTCGCAGTGTTCATGACCGTCGTGCTGCCGCAGGCACGTGCGGCCATCGCCGCCGGCGCGCTCCTCGTATTCCTCTACGTCATTAGCGACTTCGGTGCCGTCCAACTCCTCCGGTACGACACGCTGACGCGGGCGATCTACTCGGATCGGCTCCTCGACCCGACCACGGCGATAGCGCTCAGCCTCACACTCGGGTTGACAGCGGTGGCCATCGTGGCCCTCGAACGGCGCGCGGCGCGCGTGGACATCCGCGACCAGATCCGCGCGGGAGCGCCGCTGATGGTGGCCCTCGGGCGTGCTCGTGCCGCCACCGTCGCGTTCCTCGGATCGGTGATCCTGATCGCCCTCATCGCGCCCCTCGTGGTACTGGGCTACTGGGCGATCCGTGGAATCGCCACTGGGTCCACGCATACGACCTCGGTGTTCAACGACCCCACCCTCGTCATCCGCCCGCTCCTCAGCACCGCCGGAGTGAGCATCGTCACCGCCGTCGCCGCACTGCTCATCGTGCTGCCCATCGCGTATCGCAGCGTCCGGCGACCGGGGCGTATCGGCGAAATCGTCTCCGGGACCGTGGTCGGTGGTTTCGCGCTTCCGGGTCTGGTTACGGCTCTCGCCTTCGTGTTCTTCACGCTGTCCGTCCCGGGGCCCCTCGGTGCGCTGTACCAGACCCTCCCGTTGCTGGTGCTTGCCTACGTGGTACACCACGGCGCCCTCGGGTTGGGTGCCGCTCAGGCCGCCGTCGCCGCCGTGCCCCCGCGCCTCGACGATGCCGCGCGCATCCTCGGCAAGGGGCGCACGCGACGTTTTCTCGGCGTCGAGTTGCCCCTAATGCTTCCAACGCTGGCTGCCGGCGCCGGCCTCGTGCTGCTCTCGACCGCGAAGGAACTGCCGGCGACCCTCCTCCTCGCACCGCCCGGCTTCTCAACACTGGCCACCAAGGTCTGGGCGGCGGCCGAGCTCGCCAACTTCGAGGACGCCGCAATCTACGCAATCATCCTCGTCGCCATCTCGGCGGTGCTCACCTGGTTCCTCGTGGTACGCCCGGCCCTACGGTCATGGGACCGCGGTGCCGAGGGCGAAACACCTCCCGGCCCGGTGCGCCTCCCCCCGGGACCGACGGCGGGCTAGTCGGCGAAGTAGGTGTCCTCCGCCGTCCACGGCGGAGCACAGGTCACGAGCAGCGTGAGGGCACCGGGTCCGGTGTTGCGGATCTGGTGCCACGATCCCGGCGGGATGAGGATGGCGTCACCGGCGCGCACCTCACACTCCTCGCCGTCGATCTCCATGATCGCCTCGCCAGCCGTGAGGTAGTACATCTCCTCCGCCACCGCGTGGTGGTGGCGATCGGTCATGCCGCCTTCGGGGAGCGACGCCTCGGCAAGGCTGTGGTTGGACACCGGCGCCACTGAGAGGTCGAGCAGAGAGCGAATGGTACTGCCGTCGGTGGTGGTGAAGGGGACGGCTGCGTGGTAGTTCCGAATCTCCATCAGTAGAACGCGCGCGCAAGTCGCTTGCGGTACTCACCGACGAGCGGGTGGGAGTCCCCCAGCTCGCGAAACTGTCCGATGAGCAGCGTACGCACGTCGTCGCGGCGCCGGCGATCGGTGGTGGTCGCCACGGCATCGATGAGCCCCCCGAAGGCCTGCCCCCAGTCGTCGCGTGCGAGCGCGGCGAGGCCGGCTTGAATGTTTGGCTCGTCGGTGGCGGTAAGGCGGCACCATGCGAGTAATCCCGCGGGAATAGGGTCGTGCTGAAGCGGCATGAGGATCTCAGTGGCCTCCCCGTGCTCGGCCCGACCGATGAGCAGATGCGCGAGGGCGACGCGCGCACCGACGTGTGAGGGGGCCCGGCGGATGGCCTCGCGCAGAGACTCCTCGTCGCCGTTGGCCATAAGGACGTCCGTTTGGCTCGGCACGATCCCGTCGAGAAACGCCTCCACCTGCGCGGCGGACACCAACCCGACGAACTCGCTCACCACCTGGCCGTCCCGGAACGCCTTCACCGCCGGAATGCTCAGCACCGAGAACTCCGCGGCCAACTGGGGATTGCCGTCGATGTCGACCTTGGCCAACACCACGTCCGGCTCCCGGCGTGCCACAGCGACATCGATGAGCGGCCCAAGTTGGCGACACGGCCCACACCACGCGGCCCAGAACTGGACGACAACCGGCACATGATGCGACCGATCGATGACCGCCTCGCGAAACGAATCCGAACTCACGTCCATGGTCCGGCACGGTAGCGCGACGTCACACGATGGGTGAGCGCACGGGCGAGGTGCCCGGACAGGGGCCGCGGAGGACGACGACGGGGATGCCGGGGGTCAGACACCCAGTGCTGCCCTCTCTGTCAAACTCGTCTGAAGCGGTGTCGGTGCTTTTCTCCTGGGTTTGGGGGCGAGATCGGAGGGCGCCGGTCCGGTCGCCTAGTCGCCGAGCGCCCCGCAGGTCGCCTACGTCGTCGGGTTCGACCGTGTGCTCTACCGAACAGGTGACACTGGTAAATTCTGGCTGCCCATCGCCGCCGGAAGGTAGCGACGACCGGGTGTCGATCAGACGGTCCACGATCCTCGAAGGTCGACGCCGTGCCGCGCGACCCGGTGCCGCTGGGACACCCGTCTGACTACCATGCCGCGCCATGGCCGAGAACGCATTCATCTACACGATGGTCAAGGTTCGGATGGCGTACCCGCCGGACCGTGTGGTGCTCGACGACATCACCTTGGCCTTCCTCCCCGGTGCCAAGATCGGCGTGCTGGGTCTCAACGGTGCGGGCAAGAGCACGCTCCTTCGGATCATGGCCGGGGAGCTCACCCCGAGCAACGGCGATGCCGCCCCCGCGAAGGGCGTAAAGGTGGGCTATCTGCCACAGGAGCCCCACCTCGACGAGAGCGTCGACGTGCGGGCCAACGTGGAGGAGGGCGTCCGTCTCCGCCGTGACCTGCTGAACCGGTTTACCGCGATCGGTATCGCCTTGGCCGGGCCGATGGATGCCGACGCGATGACCGTCCTCCTCGATGAGTACCAAACGGTTCAGGACGCCATCGCGCGCACCAACTCCTGGGATCTCGACCGTGAGATCGAGGTGGCCATGGACGCCCTGCGCCTGCCGCCGGGCGATGCCGATGTCGCGACGCTCTCGGGTGGTGAGCGCCGGCGCGTGGCGCTGTGCCGCCTGCTGCTCTCGGCCCCCGACATGCTGCTGCTCGACGAGCCCACCAACCACCTCGACGCCGAGTCGGTGGCGTGGCTCGAGCGTTTCCTCGACGAGTATCCGGGAACCGTCGTGGCCGTGACCCACGATCGCTATTTCCTCGACAACGTGGCGGGGTGGATCCTCGAGCTCGACCGCGGCCGCGGGTTGCCCTTCGAGGGCAACTACTCCTCGTGGCTGGAGCAGAAGGGCAGGCGCCTGGCCCAGGAGGAGAAACAGGCGAGTAACCGTCAGAAGTCGCTCGCACGCGAACTCGAGTGGGTACGGATGAACCCCAAGGGTCGCCAGGCGAAGAGCAAGGCCCGTGTGTCCAACTATGAGCGCCTCGTGGCCGAGGAGGCCGAGATCCAGAAGGCCGGTGGGAACGCGGACATCCGCATTCCCCTCGCACCCCGTCTGGGCGCCCTCGTGGTGGAGGCCACCGGCCTCACCAAGTCGTTTGGCGACACGCTGCTGTTCGACGATGTGTCGTTTTCGCTCCCGCCCGGCGGCATCGTGGGAATCGTGGGTCCGAACGGCGCCGGTAAAACCACCCTTCTCCGCATGCTCACCGGAACGGAGCAGCCCGACAGCGGCGATCTGCACATCGGTGACACCGTGCGCATGGCCTATGTCGACCAGAGCCGTGATGGCCTCAACCCCGCCAAGACCGTGTACGACGAAATCAGCGCCGGGCGCGACATGATCGACCTCGGCGGCGGCAACGAGATGCAGGCGCGTGCCTACACCGCCGCCTTCAACTTCCGCGGGTCCGATCAGCAAAAGCGCGTGGGCCAACTCTCCGGTGGGGAGCGCAACCGTGTGCACCTCGCGAAGATGCTGGCGGGTGGTGGCAACCTGCTGCTGCTCGACGAGCCCACCAACGATCTTGACGTCGACACCCTCCGCGCGCTCGAGACGGCCCTCGAGACCTTCTCGGGCTGTGCCGTGATCATCACCCACGATCGTTGGTTCCTCGACCGCGCGGCCACCCACATCCTGGCTTTCGAGGGCAACAGCGACGTGGTGTGGTTCGACGGCACGTACTCTGAGTACGAGACTAACCGGACGATGCGGATGGGCGAGGACGCCGAGCGTCCGCATCGCATCCGCTACCGCAGGCTCATCACTCCGTCGTAGCGCTCAGCGGGAGGGGCGGGCGATTGGTCGACCCATGCCAACCGTCCCGAACGATGGTGGCGCTCCCCCCTTGCTCCCCGTCCTGCGGTAGCCTCCCCGGCCGCCTCGCGGACGCGCGAGAATTTGCCACCGAACCCGCACGAGGAGCCCCTGTGAGCGCATCACCGGACCCGACTGACGCACGCTCAACCCTCATCGCCGGGGGGAAGGACTACGTGATCTGGCGCCTCAGCGCGCTCAGGGCCGATCTCCGCCGTACGCCGTACGTCGTGAAGATCCTCATCGAGAACGTGCTCCGCAACGCGGGTGGCGAGTTCGTGAGCGACGACGACGTGACGGCGCTTGCCGCGTGGACGCCCAATTCGAGTATCGCCCGCGAAGTCCCCCTCCTCCCCGCCCGCGTGGTGATGCAGGACTTCACCGGCGTTCCGTGCGTGGTGGACCTCGCCGCGATGCGTGACGCCATGGCCGCCCTGGGTGCCGACCCCGCCCGCATCAATCCGCTCGTGCCCGCCGATCTGGTGATCGACCACTCGGTGCAGGTGGACTTCTTCGGCACCGACCGGTCCTTCGAGGAGAACGTCACCCGGGAATACGAGCGCAACGCCGAGCGCTACGCGCTGTTGCGCTGGGCGCAACAGGCGTTCACCGACTTCCGCACCGTACCGCCGGGTACGGGCATCGTGCACCAGGTCAACCTTGAGTACCTGGCAAGCGTCGTGGCCACCCGCGAGGTGGACGGCGAGCTCCGCGCGTACCCCGACTCGCTCGTGGGAACCGATTCACACACCACCATGATCTCGGGGCTGGGGATCCTGGGATTCGGGGTGGGCGGGATCGAGGCCGAGGCCAACCTCCTCGGCCAGCCCATCAACCTCCCGTGGCCGGTCGTGGTGGGCGTGAAGCTCACCGGACATTTGTCGCCCGGCGCCACCGCCACCGACCTTGTGCTCACCCTCACGGAGATGCTCCGGGCCCACGGCGTGGTGGGCAAGTTCGTGGAGTACTACGGCGACGGCCTGTCCAACATCACGTTGGCCGACCGCGCCACCATCGCCAACATGGGACCCGAGTACGGCGCCACCACCGGCATCTTCCCGGTGGACGCCGAGGTGCTCCGCTATCTGGCGACCACGGGCCGTGGGGACCTCGTTCCGCTGGTGGAGGCCTATTCCCGCGAGCAGGGCATGTTCCGCGAGGATGGCGATCCCGATGCCGCCTACGACGAGCACCTCGCCCTCGATCTGGGCGAGGTCGTGCCGTCACTGGCGGGTCCGCGCCGTCCGCAGGACCGCGTGACCCTCCCCGAGGTGGGAAACCGGTTTATGCAGGAGTACCCGGAGGGCCTGGGTGGCACGGGCGGCCGCCACTACCCCACCGTGGACGTGGCGATCAACGGTGAGACCGTCGCGTTCGGCCCGGCCTCGGTGGCCATTGCCGCCATCACCTCGTGCACGAACACGTCCAACCCATACGTCATGGTGGGCGCGGGTCTCGTGGCCAAGCGCGCGGTGGAGAGGGGCCTGACGGTCAATCCGACGGTCAAAACATCCTTCGCCCCAGGGTCTCAGGTGGTCACCGGTTACATGGAGAAGGCGGGCCTCATGCCCTACCTCGACCAGATCGGGTTCAACCTCGTCGGCTACGGCTGCACCACGTGCATTGGCAACTCGGGTCCACTCGACGCCACCGTGGCCGCGGCCATCGAGGAGGGCGGCATGGTCGTTGCCGCGGTGCTCTCTGGCAACCGCAACTTCGAAGGTCGCGTGCACCCCCACGTGAAGGCAGCGTTCCTCGCCTCCCCCCCACTGGTGGTGGCCTTCGCGCTCGCTGGCCGCGTGGACATCGATCTCACCACGGAGCCCATCGGTATCGGATCGGATGGCACCCCCGTGATGCTCGAGGACATCTGGCCGACGACTGACGAGGTGCGTGCGATCGTGGAGAGCACGATCGACGCCGACCTGTTTACCGAGTACTACGCCAGCGTCTTCGATGGCGATGCCCGCTGGCAGGCCATCCCGGTTCCCGCTGGCGATACCTACGCGTGGGACTCAGACAGCACCTACGTGCAACTCCCTCCCTTCTTCGACCGCTTCACGCTGGCACCCCCGGGTGTCAACGACATCGAGGACGCCCGTGTGCTCGCCGTTCTCGGCGACTCGGTCACCACCGACCACATCTCGCCGGCCGGCGTCATCCCCGTCAACTCACCCGCCGGGGAGTACCTCGTGAGCAAGGGCGTGGAGCCGCGGGACTTCAACTCGTTTGGTTCCCGCCGCGGCAACCACGAAGTGATGATGCGCGGGACGTTCGGCAACATCCGCCTGAAGAACGCGTTGGCGGGGGGCCGGGAGGGCAACTGGACCGAGCATCTCACCACGGGCGAGATCATTCCGATCTACGACGCCGCCATGCGCTACCAGGCCGACGGCATCCCGCTCGTCGTGCTGGCCGGCAAGGAATACGGGTCGGGCTCGTCGCGCGACTGGGCCGCCAAGGGCACGGCGCTCCTCGGCGTTCGCGCCGTTATCGCCCAGTCGTTCGAGCGCATCCACCGCGGCAACCTCGTGGGAATGGGCGTTCTACCGCTCCAGTTCCTCGACGGGCAGAACGCCGAGAGCCTCGGACTCTCCGGTACCGGAACCATGACGATCCGGGGTCTGGCCGAGATGGAACCACGAGCGCTGCTCACCGTGGAGCTCGACGACGGCCGCACCTTCCCAGTACAGTCGCGCATCGACGGCCCGAACGAGATGACGTACCTCGTGAACGGCGGGATCCTGCCGACCGTATTGCGTCGCCTGTACTCCGAGAGCACCGCGGCGTAGTCACAGTCTTCCGGCTGCCGCCCGATGGGCAGCCGGAAGACCCCTGTCGGCCCTCGGACACCAGGGCGTGGATGACGCCTCCACCCCTCGTCCTCGCTGGGGATGGGCGCCGCCACGGGGTGTGGCGGAGACGGACTCCCATCGCCCCTCACGGGCATCATCACGGCGACCGTCGGGGGCCGAATGAAGCGCACCCCTGAGACGGACGTCCCCATCCCCGTCCCGAGGAACTGCCAATGGGACCGTGTGGCCTGCGGATACCCACAGGCGGCCACTTGTTACGTGTCAGACACCGGGGGTCAGACACCGGGGGTCGGCTACGGGATGTGGACGCCCGCCGCGTCGACCACGGTGCGTAACGGTTCGGCTAGGCCCGGGCGCGCTGCGAGGGTGCCCGGGGCGCCCTCGATCCCCGCGGGGATGTCTTGCACCGTTCCCCCCGCCGAGATGACCACCACGGCACCGGCAGCGACGTCCCACGGCTTGACACCGAATTCGTAGTAGGCGTCGAGGCGACCACATGCCACCCACGCCATATCGAGCGCCGCCGACCCACCGCGTCGGATGTCTCGCACATGGGGCAGCACGCCCGCCATCCGGAGCGCCTGGCGACGACGGCGCGTGGCGTCGTAGCCGAACCCCGTCCCGAGGAGCGCCTGCCCGAGATCGGTCGAGGGCTCAAGGACCAGATCGCGTCCATTCAACTGCGCCGGTGCCCCACGCGTCGCGCTGAAGGTCTCGCCGCGGATGGGGTCGTACACCACGCCCATCAGTCCGCCGACGGCGTCCTGGCACGCGATGCTCACCGCCCACTGCGGATAGCCCCACAGATAGTTGGTGGTTCCGTCGAGGGGGTCCACCAGCCACCGGATCCCAGTGGTTCCGTCCTCGGCCGCGCCAGACTCCTCCGAGAGGATCGCGTCGCCGGGCCGCTCGTCGCGGATCATCGTGAGGATGATGTCCTCGGCCGCGCGGTCGGCGTCGCTCACCAGATCGGTGGATGTGCTCTTTATCGTGAGGCCCTCGGCCGGGCGCTCGAACCGGTCCACGAGAAGATCACCCGCGAGGACCGCGGCTCGCAGGGCGAGGGCCAGCGCGGCGGCGGCGGCGGAGGTGTCGGTCGTCACGGGGCGGCACTCTACGCACCTGTTCCCCTGCCGCTTCGGCGCGACCGCGCTAGCCTGCCGGGCATGTCACACGCCGTCAACCTGATCTCCCCCCGCGGGTACTGCGCTGGCGTGGACCGGGCCATCGAGACCGTCGAGCGCCTGCTCGCTGAGCGGGGCGCACCCATCTACGTGCGTGGCGAGATCGTGCACAACCAGTATGTCGTCCGCACGCTGGCCGAGAAGGGCGCGGTGTTCGTGACCACGCCCGAGGAGGTTCCGAAGGGCAGCGTCATCGTGCTCTCCGCCCACGGGAGTGCCCCCAACATCTACGAGCGCTGCGAGGTACGCAACCTCGAGATCATCGACGCCACCTGCCCCCTCGTGAGCAAGGTTCACGCCGAGGTGCGTCGTTACGCGGGCACGGGCGCCACGGTTCTGCTGGTGGGCCATGAGGATCACGATGAGGTCATTGGCACCCGGGGGGAGGCCCCCGATCGCGTCATCGTGGTGGAGAACGTCGCTCAGGCCGAAACGGTCCAGGTACCCGACCCCGACAACGTCGCGCTCACCACCCAGACCACGCTCTCGCTCGACGACGCCGCCGAGATCGTCGCGGTACTCAAGCGCCGCTTCCCCGCACTCCGAGCGCCGACCTCCAGCGACATCTGTTACGCCACCCAGAACCGTCAGGATGCGGTCAAGGGCACAGTCGGGATGGGCGATGTGGAGTTGGTACTCGTCGTCGGGTCGCAGAATTCGTCGAACTCCCAGCGCCTCGTGGAGGTGGCCCGCGCCGGCGGCGCTGCGTCGTATCTCATCGATGGGGCCGGTGACCTCGACCCTGCATGGCTGGACGCGAACCCGCGCGTCGCGCTCACCGCCGGTGCGTCCGCTCCCGAACTTCTCGTGCGCGAGGTGCTCGACTATCTCGAAACCCGCGGGTACGCACACACCGGTAATGAGGTGCCGACGGACGAGGGTGTGGTCTTCGCCCTGCCGATACAGGTCCGCTAGGGCCTACCGCAGCACCAGCGGGCCCGTGATCACGAGGTCGGCCCCGACTCGGCCCATGAGTTCGTCCGGGTCCAGCGCGAACCCCGGATCGATCTCGATCGGGTGCACACTCATCCCCTCCGCATCGCGCGGGACGCTCACGCCCGCCCGCTCCAGCCAACGCGCCGCGCGCTCCACTATCGCGACACGGCAGGCGTCCGGTGACGCGGCCCCGTCCGGGTCCTTCACCGGGGCGAAGCGCTCATCGCGTGCCACCTCCAGACTCACGGTGCGCGCGGCAAGGGGCAGGGCGTCGAACATGAACGCCTCAAACTTGATACCGGCGACGGCGCCATCCACCGTCACCACCGTCTTCTCGGCGCGGTGGACGGGGAGCGTGGCTCGGCCCGTGCCGATTCGGGTGGCGAACGCACGATCGAGGCAATGCGCCCCGGTGGACCCGGCCCAGTAAGTGAGATCGCCATCGGCGTCGCGCGCCGCCGCGAGATGGGCAGGCAGGTCGGTGTACTCCACCAACGCGGGGGAGCCACCCACGGTGGCCATCACGCCCATGCGTTCATCCGGCCCCGTCTTGGCCACTACCAGCGTGCTCATCTCGGCACGGGCGAGGATGTGCGCACCGATGAACTCAGGATCGGCCGGACGCATGAGGGGGTTGTCCACCTGGAACGTCATGACGATGTCGATGCCACGCTCCTCGAGGTCGCCGAGGATCGCTGCCTGCTCGAGGGCACGGAAGACGCCGCCGTGGCCATCCGGTGCGAGTGCAAGGTGGTCGGTGGCCTCACGGAGGATGTCACCGGTCTCGCGATCAACGGTGGGAAGCATCCCCTGCACGAACGTCGTGACGGACCCCGGCGTGAGCCCGAACAGCAAGTGGTCGTTGAGGAACGTGCGGGTGGCCTCGTCGTTCTCATCGGAGGTCATGACGAACCACGGCAGGTCGCAGCCGTAGCGACGGCGCGTGGCGCCCACTCCAGCCGCGTGGATGGCGATGAGTGAGGCATGGCTGACCGGGCCGATGGGGAACTCCCCCTTGGGCGAATCCGATCCGAGACGCGTGCCCTGCCCACCCGCGAGGAGGACCACCGCGACGCGGCCGTCGCGCAGGGCCTGCTCCCCCGCATGGCGCGCCTCAGCGCGGCGGGTGCGCCCGGCGTCATCGATCGGGAGGCGATCCACGTCCGCCGGACCGATGACGGGTACCGGCGCGGGCGCGGCGCCCGTCACGATTCCCTCAACCAGACGCACGATCAGTGGCAGGTCGAGCGCCGCGCACTCCACTGCCAGGCGATTCGCCTGATCGGGGGGAAGGGCCGCCAAGGAGGCCACCAGACGATGCTGCCCGGCGGCCTCCAACTGGTCGGTGAGATCACTCATCACGCCGGGACGAGGCACACCTTGACGACACCCTCCTCACGGGATTGCATCTTGCGGTAGCCATCGACGGCGTCCTCGAGCGGAAGCTCGGTGGTGAGCAGCGGGGCCGGGTCGAGCTTGCCGGCCTGTACGGCCGTGAGCAACTCGGAGAAGTACGCCGGGCCCGGCACCAGCCCACCCGTGATGGTGATGTTGCGGAGGAACTGGTCGAACCAGTTGACCTCGGGAACGTTGCGCATGAAGTGGTCCATGCCGAGGCAGGCGATGGATCCGCCGTTACGCACCACCGCGTGCGCCGTCACCATGGACGATTTCCCCGAGATGGAATCCACCACCACGTGCGCACCCTTCCCGGCCGTGAGCTCCATCACCTGCTCGCGGATCTCGTCGGTCTCACGGGAGGTGATGACCGTCGTGGCGCCGAGCGCCCGGGCGATGGCGAGGCGATCGTCGTGGTGGCCGAGGCAGATGACGTTGGCGGCGTCCATGGCGGCCGCGCCGTGAACGGCCGAGAGGCCGACCGCCCCGTCCCCGATCACGATGACCGTGTCACCGGCCTTGGCCCCGGCACTACGGAGGCCGTGCCAGCCCGTGGACATCACGTCCACCAGTGGCAGCATGGTCTTCTGGCGGTCGAGCCCGGCGAACTCCTCGGGCATCCGTCTCAGCGTCGTCGATGCGAGCGGTACACGCACGAACTCCGACTGCCCACCCTGGATCCCACCGCCGTGCTGCCAGGTGCGCGGCGCCCACCCGAACAACGACCATGACTCACACGAGGAGTGGAGGTGCTCGTCGCACCAGACGCAGGTGCCGTCGAGCACCGAGCACGAGCTCAGCACGCGGTCGCCCACGGTAAGGCCCGTGACCTCGGACCCCACCTCCTCGACCGTTCCGACGAACTCGTGGCCGAGGCGCGTTCCGGGCTCGAACCCGAACGCGGTACCCGCGTTGAGGATGTGCAGGTCGGACCCGCAGATGCCCGCCATGGTCACACGCACAACCGCGTCGGTGGGCTTCTCGATCGTGGCGTCCGGCACGTCCTCGACGCGCACGTCCTGATCTCCATGGAAGGTGAGGCCGCGCATGTGAACTCCCAGAGTCGGTGACCCGCCTAGTATCGCGTACCCGGCGCCCGACTGGGCGCGATCGTCAATCGTCGGAGGGACCGCCCCGCATGGCACCCACGCGTGTCTGCTTCGTCTGCCTCGGCAACATCTGCCGCAGCCCCACGGCCGAGGCCATCGTGAAGCACCGCATGTCGTCCGATGACGTCGGCGTCGCCATCGAGGTGGAGAGCGCGGGCACGGGCAACTGGCACGTGGGGCACCCTGCCGATGCCCGCGCACGTAACGAGGCCGCCCGCCGCGGAATCCCCATGGCCGGCGTGGCGCAGCAGTTCACCACGGACGACTTCGCACGCTTCGACCTGATCCTCGCGATGGACCGGGACAACCGCGACGTGCTCCGGTCCATGGCTCCGGACGACGACTCGCGGGGCAAGGTGCACCTACTCCGCGAGTTCGACCCTCAAGCGCGCGACAGCCGGGATGTTCCCGACCCCTACTTCGGTGGGCAGGACGGCTTCATCGAGATGTTCGACATGGTGGACCGCGCGATCACCGGCCTCATCGGCCACATCGCGGGTTTACGCCCGGGCGGATGACCCCACCCGACCCGGTCGCGATCGCACGCGCCGCGGGATCGGCCCCGGCAACCACCCGCCGCGTGCCGGGAGGGGATGTGTGCGAGGCCCTGCGGATCGACCTGCGAGACGCACGGTCGGTGTTCGTGAAGTACCGTCGGGACGCTCCGGCAGGCATGTTCCGGGCCGAGGCCGCCGGGCTTCAGTGGCTGCGGGAGGCCGGGGGGCTGCGCATCCCCGAGATCGTCGCCTTGGGCGACGACTGGCTCGCGATGGAATGGATCGAACGCGGCCCGTCGCACCCGGATACGGACGAGGCGCTCGGGCGCGGCCTCGCCCATCTCCATCGCGCAGGTGCCCCCGCCTTCGGCGCCGACCACCCCGGCTTCATCGGACCCATCGCCGTGCCCAACGACTGGTGCGACGACTGGCCGACCTTCCTCGCCGAGTGCCGCCTCATCCCCTTGGCGCGGACCGCGGGCCTCGGTACCGACCAACTGCACCGCCTCGACGCACTCATCACCCGCCTGCCCGACCGGGTGGGTCCACCCGAGCCCCCCGCCCGTCTGCATGGCGATCTGTGGACTGGCAATCGCATGACCGACACCAACGGCGCACCCGTGCTGGTGGACCCCGCCGCGTACGGCGGCCACCGGGAAGTGGATCTCGCGATGATGCACATGTTCGGCGGGTTCTCGCAGCGAGTGTTCGACGCCTACGAGGAGGAATACCCGCTGGCGCCCGGCCACGACCGTCGCCGCGACCTGAACCGCCTCATCCCACTGCTCGTGCACGCCACCCTCTTCCGTGGCCGGTACCTCACCCAGGTGGACCAGGTGCTGCGCGATCTGGTCTAAGCGGGAATACCCGCGCGATCGAGGGCGTCGGCGGGATCCATGATGAGGCCCACAAAGAACGGACCGAACTCGCCGAACCGCGCTGACACCTCGTCGAAGCGCATGTCGTAGACGATCTCCTTGAGCGCGGCGAGGTCGTCGCTGAACAACGTGACCCCCCACTCCCAGTCGTCTAGGCCCGTGGCGCCTGAGATGAACTGCGTCACACGGTCAGCGTACCGTCGGCCGAGCGCGCCGTGCCCCATCATCAGCGCCATGCGTTCGTCAAACGGGAGTGAGTACCAGTTGTCGGCGCCGTGGCGACGTTTACTCATGGGGTAGAAGCACAGGAGTTTGCGCACGGGGAGGTCGGGGTGCACACGGAGTTCGCGGTAGTGGGCGATGCGCTCCGTCCACTTCACGACCTTCGCCTCGATGTCCGTCTCACCCAGAGCGACGAGCCGTGCGCGTTCGTCGTCCTCCGTGGCCCGGTACTCGCTTTCCTCACTGATCGAGAGGAATGAGTAGACCACCTCCACGGGTCCGGTGAGGACGCCCTTCACCGCTACGTCGAGGTCGTGCAGGTTGGGGGCCACGAGCATGAACCCGATGTCCGCGCGACCGCCCAGCACGGAGAAGGCGCGCACCTGGTTCTCGGGTGCTCGCTCGCAGAAGACACGGAGCGCGTGCTGAACGGGCACGCCCGAACCCGCGTCGGGCACTGCCCGCAGGATCAGATGGGCGACGGCCCAGCCAGTACTGGGGATGACGGGATCCGGCGGGGTGCTCATGCGACCCACGCTACCGGAGGGTCGGGCGCTAGGGTGATGGCGTGGACGATGTGGAGACCTTTGACCCCGACGGACGATTCCGCGCGGCCCTCGCCGCCTCGTCCCTCCTCGATCCCATGCCGGGGCTCACGGCGCTGGCAACGTCGCTCGGCGTCGACGTGGACGGCGTGGTGCACCACGCGCTGGTGCGCTGGTCGAGCGCCGGATCGGAGGCCCTGCTGGCGGGTGCTCCCGAGATGCTCCTCGCGCTTCGCGATGCCGCCGCGACGGGGGATCTGGAGCGCGTCCGGGGCATCACCGACGCACTGCTCGCCAGTTGGGCGCCGGACGACACTGCGTGAGGTCCCCCCACCGTCGCACTACGGCGTGAACCGGCGCACCGTGTGGTCGGTGACGACATAGATCTCCCCGGCGCGGTCCTGGCCGAATGAGGTGACCCCCACGATTGCTCCGATCCGACGGGTGATCTCGGTGGGCCTTCCGGGACGTGCGGCATTGAGCGTCCACGATCGGCCCGAGCACCAGTCGGCATAGACGTAGCGCCCGGTGAGTGCCGGGATCGCCCGACCGCGGTACACATAGCCACCCGTCACCGAGCAGTTATCGTCGCCGTGGGTGTATTGCGCCACCGGATCGGTCTCGGTGGGCGTGCGCGCCCCGCCCGTGAAATCCCGCGTGCCCTCACGTCGGTTCCATCCGAAGTCGAGGCCAGTGCGAAAGTCGAGGCCAGCGCGACTTGCCCGGGCGACGTCGATCTCCTCCCGGCTGCTCTGACCCACATCGCCGATCCAGAGGTCGCCCGTCGCACGGTCGAATGAGATACGCCACGGGTTGCGCAGCCCACGCGCCCACACCTCCGGTCTCCCACCCTGCCCGTCGGCATACGGATTACCGGGCGGAATACCGTAGGCACGGTCACCCGATCGGTGTGAGGGATCAATCCGCAGGATCTTCCCGAGCAGCGACATCGGGTTCGCGCCGTTGCCACTCGGGTCCCCCCGCCCACCACCATCACCAAGCGCGATGTACAGCATTCCGTCGGGTCCGAACTGGAGCGCGCCGCCGTTGTGGTTGGCGAACGGCTGACGCTGAAACAGCACCTGCGACGCGGTGCGTGGGGAGACCCGTTTCGCGCCCGGGGCCGCGCGGAACTCCACCACCCTCGTGTCGCCCCTACGATCGGTGTAATCGACGTACAGGCGATGTGATGTGGCGAAGTCGGGGGCGAACGCCAGCCCGAGAAGGCCTTGCTCCACGCCCTCGGCGCCCACGCGATCACGAATGTCGAGCCAGGCCGCACCGGGCAGTCCGCTCGGAAGGATCGGGCGCACGACTCCGTTGCGCTCGACAACAAGAAGGCGCAACTCGCCTGGCGCCTGCACCACGCCGAGAGCCGAGCCGAACCCCCGCCCCACCGTACGCAGGCCCAGGGCGGACGCCGTTCCCGGAACGGCCACGAGGATGGCCGCTGCCGTGAGACAAGCGGCGGGACGCATCATGCCCCGACCGTATCGCACGGGGTGCCGCGCACCGAGGCGCGCGGGTCCGTGATCTAACCCGGCTCGACGACCGGCTGCACGACGCGGCTGACCGTGACGGGCAGCAGGCGCACGAAGACGTTCAGTTCGGGCACCGAGGCGCCGGCGCTGATCGCACTGACCAGTCGTAGGAGCACCGCGACCTCGCGTGGGCCGATCTCGGCCATCACGGGCTTGAGGGCCTCGATCAACTTCGCCTTCATGGCCGGATCGATTTGGGCGAAGGCGGAGTCGAGCTCGGGCGGCAGCGCATCGGGCATAGCCAGCATTCTAGCCGACGAGCACCTAGGCCCCGGTGTAAACGGGCGTGGATGACCCACCGGCACACCCTGCGAGCCGGCGGATACGGGCCACGACGGCCTGATGCGCTTCCGATGGCAGATGCCGACCGATGGCCAGCGATGCCGTGAGCGCGTGAACCGTGAGTGCCCGCGCCTCGCCCACCGCGATGGGCGCGGCGGGAAGTCCCGCGGCCGCCATCGGACGCAGCACCTCGTGATCGAGGCGCGCCGGGACCATGTCGGGAAGGAAGAAGGCATCGCGCAATGTCGCACCGAGGTCGTCGTGGTCGAGGAGGGCCACAAGCGGGGCCACGCGCCCGGCGTCACGCGCCACCGCCACGATCACCTGCTGCTGATCCGGTGCTCCCGCGGGGGCCGTCGACCATGCCGCGGTGATCACCGAGTGCGTGAGGGCATGGGCGATCGGCGACGTCCGGACGCCCGGATGCACCCACCCGGCCGCAGCACCGACGGCGCCCTCCACCACCCCGGCGATGATGGCCACGAGGTCGTCACACGCCGGGGTCCCCGCGGCGGCCAGTACGTGCACGAACCCGATGAGCCGATCCTCCGGCATGAGGTGGGCGAGTTCCTCGATAACCGACTCCACCAGATGAGCGCGCCCGAGGCGCATGATGGCCTCCGCCAGACACGAGGGGTCGGCCAACCACCCCTGCGGGCCCGGGGTGTGCTCGGCGAGACGGCGCAGCGCCGCCTCGCCATCGAGTTGCGCCGCCAAGTCATCGAGGCACGCTTCGATGACTTGGGACCGGGGGCCGCGGGTACGTGCGAGCCCCATCTCCACGGCGCGACGGGCACCCACCTCGTCGCCCACCCCCAGCAGGGTGATGGCGGCAGCGTAATGGTCCGCAGCGACCCGGACGGAATCCATACCCTCAACGCTAGGTCGGGTGGATGCACGCGAGGCGTACGCCCGTCACAATCCGCGCACGCACGCGGTGTGGATGACCACCGATGGACCCCCACGGACTGTCCGCCGGGATACAGGGATGTCGGCGTTCCCCACACGACCCGACCCGTGGGCCACGGACGGAACGCAGTCGGGCCACGAGGATCGGACATCCCAATGCGCCGACGGTCCGGAGTGCGGGCGGCCCCCAATCGGGCGAATCCCGGTACCCCACCACGAACGCTGCCGAACGACCGTGCGAATATAGGGGCGATGGGTGCTCTCAATATGATCGCGCTCCCCGCTGCGGCGGGATTATTCAACTCCATCGGTGAGTGGGCGGCCGAGTACGGCTACATCGCGATCTTCGTCGTGGTGGCCGGTGACGGTGTGTTCCCGGTCCTGCCCGGCGAGACATCCATCATCGCGGGTGCCGTATTCGCCGCACAGGGCGACCTCTGGCTGTGGGCGGTCATCGCGGTGGGCGCGGCAGGGGCCGTGTTGGGCGATTCCCTCGCCTTCCTTATCGGGCGGACCGGAGGTCCGTGGATCCGACGAGTGGTGGTGCGCATGGTCAGCGAGCGCCGCACCCGTTCCGCTGAGGGCATGGTGCGCCGCCAAGGGGCGGCCATCGTGGTGACCGGACGCTTTTTGCCGGGCATCCGAATCGGCATCAACATCGCCTGTGGCGCGAGTGACATGCCCTACCGCAGGTTCCTTGCGTTCGATGTGATCGGTGCCGTGGGATGGTCGATCCAAGCGGCGCTCATTGGCTACTTCGCCGGGCAGGCATTTGCCGAGCAGGTGTGGGTGGCGCTCGCCGTCGCGATCGGCGTGGCGATCCTCGTGGCGTTCGTGGTCATCCTGCGCGAACGGAAAATGATCGCCCGAGAGGAGACACTCGAGGCCGACGAGGCGCGTGCCGCCGGGGTCGCCACCGACGACCCGACGATCCCCGGAGGTCCCGGGTGACAACCATTCGCGCCATCCCAACCACGGCCCCCGCTCGCACGACGCCGCCCGTGGGCACGACACCCGCCACGCAGACCGCCGCCGGCACCGGGACGGGGCTCATGGGATCAGGGTTCGGCGGATGACGACGGACATGACGATTCGAGGGGCGGACCTCGCCGACGTCGTCGGCCAGATCCAGGCCGCGCCGCGAATACTGATGGCCATCGGCCGACCGGTATGCCCCGCGTGCCAGATGGCCACGGCCAGCATGTCGGTCATCCGGGCGGCACGCCCCGACGTGATGACGGTCATAGTGGACATGGCCACCGAGGACGACTGGGCCGTGCGCGAAAGCGTGCTCTGGCCCTGGGGAATCCGAGTGAGCCCGGCGGCCGTTCCCGCGCTGGTGCTTATGGAGAGCGGCCGCGTGGTGGCCACCCGCCAGGGGGCCGCCCCCGCAGCGGATCTGGACGCATGGATCACCGAGTTCTTCGGCCCACCGGTGGTACCCGTGAGACGCGGTATCGCCGACGGCGAACAGGCCGTGCTCGATCGCACGGCCGCGAGACGCGCCCAGCACGGTGCGGTGAGGGGACGCTGATGCCCGAGCACGCGAAACGACGCGGGCGCATCACCAGCCAGGGGCCGGGTACCGAGCGCATGCACGATGCCGACCTCGGACTACTGAAAGGTCCCGAGCCCGACTTCGTCGCCACCGACCCGTGGCGCGCCCTACGCATACTCGGTGAGTTCGTGGAGGGCTTCGACGTGCTCGCCCGCGTGGGGCCCGCCGTCTGCGTGTTCGGCTCCGCCCGCTCGGGACCGGACGACCCCGACTACCAGGCAGGTGTGGAGATCGGGCGCCTCCTCGCCCGCGAGGGGCGTGCCGTAATCACGGGCGGCGGGCCCGGGCTCATGGAGGCGGCCAACAAGGGTGCGTTCGACGAGGGCGGCCTGTCGGTCGGCCTCAACATTGAGTTGCCGCACGAGCAGGGGGCGAACCCGTACGTCAACCTCGGCGTGGACTTTCGATACTTCTTCGTACGCAAGACGATGTTCGTCAAGTACTCCGAGGCGTTCATCGTCATGCCCGGCGGCTTCGGAACGCTCGATGAGGTGTTCGAGGCGCTCGTCCTCATCCAGACCGGCAAGGTGCGCGACTTCCCCGTGGTGCTCTACCGCAGTGCCCACTGGGCGGGACTGCTCGACTGGCTCCGGCAGACCACGCTGAAAGAGGGATTCGTCACCGAGAGCGACCTCGCCCGGATTCATCTGGCCGACACCCCCGAGGATGTCGTGCGCATCGCGTGCGGTGGTGGCGACGGAGCGGCAGGAACCGCGACCGTCTAGTTAGCCCGGGCCGGGTGATCGACTCGTCGGGGCGCGGACGACGTCACCAGCACCAAGATTCATCTGGCCGACACCTCCGAGGATGTCGTGCGCATCGCGTGCGGTGGCGGCGACGGAGCGGCAAGAACCGAGATGCTGTTGCCACCGACGTTGTGAATACCTGAGGCGACCCGTGCGGCTCCCCCGCACCTCGGACAGGAATCACCGGCACGCCACGGCCCCATGGCGTCGGAGCCGTACGCGCACCGGGTCAGGCACCGGACTGCCGTGAGAGGTCCCCCAGAAACGCCGTGCGTAACGCCGGGTCCGGGGGCTGCGGTTCGCCTCGAACCGTGGGCGATCCCGTGCGGCGTGGGTTCCGCACACCACGTCGCACAACGACGCAGGCCGACCCAGGACACTGGCGCGACCGTCCCGCGACGCCGACGTCCCCGGCGCGACGACGATGACGACGACGACCGGTACGGGGCAGACGACCGCATCCATGGGCACCACGAACGGCACCCGTGGCCACGAGTGCCGCTACTGGCACAGGATGGTGCACACTCAGACGGACAAGCGCGTGCCCCGTGACGAAGCGCTGGTATAGTCTCGCGCCTGCTGGGGCCGGATCGGCGTTTCGTCGTGTCCGCGTCCGTGGCCGATCGAGATACAGATACCGAAGGGAATGGCGATCAGCACCCCGTACCAGATCATGATGATCCTCAGCGCCGAGTCGGACGCCGAGCAGCAGGCGGAGATGGTCTCCCGTGTGCGCTCCCTCGTCGAGGACGCAGGCGGCACCGTCGATGACGTTGCCGAGTGGGGTCGTCGCAAGATCGCCTACCCCGTCCGTAAACAGGCCGACGGCATCTACTTTGTCGTCACGTGCCAGACGAGTGCTGCAGTCATCGAGGAGATCAGCCACGTCATGGCCATCAGCAAGGACGTTGTCCTGCGCGCCATGCCGTTCCGCCTCTCCACGGCCGAGCTCGTCGCCGTCCAGACGAATGGCGTGCCCATGCCCGCTGACGAGCGCCCCGAGCGCGAAGACCGCCCACGCGGTGGTCGTCGTGGCGGCGGGGCCGGGGGCGGCAGCCGTGGTGGTGGCGGCCGTAGCCGCGACCGGGACCGCTAGAGCCATTCGCACACCTGAGGAGCCCATGTGCCGTCCGATCTCAACCGTGTGACCTTGGTGGGTCGCCTCACCCGCGACCCCGAGGTGCGCCACCTCAAGTCCGGTGACCCCGTGGCATCGATGCGCGTTGCCGTTAACAGCCGGGGCCGGGGCGACGACGGGCAGTGGACCGACAAGCCCAACTTCTTCGACGTGTCCGTATTCGGCCGCCAGGCCGAGACCGTCTCCCAGTACTTGTCGAAGGGGCGCCGCATCGGCATCGACGGCCGGCTCTCGTGGCGCGAATGGGAGGCCCCGGACGGCACCAAGCGGCAGACCGTCGAGGTCGTCGCCAACGACATCTTCTTCCTCGATGGCCGGAGCGACGGAGATGGCCCCAGTGATAGTTCCGGTGGTGGCTGGTCGGCCGAGGGCGCACCGGCGGCACCCGGGGGCGACCTTCCCGTTGACACCAGCGACATCTCTTCACCCGCCCCGGCGCCCGCCGGGGATGACGACATCCCGTTCTAGGACAAACCCATGCAGGCGATTCTTCTCGAAGACGTCAAGGGGCTCGGCGACGCCGGGTCCATCGTGACCGTGGCGCGCGGATACATGCGCAACTACCTCGCGCCGCGTAAGCTGGCCGAGGTGGCCACGACCGCGCGCGTCGCAGAGATTCTGCGCACGCAGGAGCAACGCGCCGCGGCCCGTGTGCGGAAGTTGACGGAGGCCCGCGAACTCGTGGACCTCCTCGGTCGCACGATCCTCACCCTCAAGGCGAAGGCCGGCGGCGATGGGCGCCTGTTCGGATCCATCACCGCGGGTGACGTCGCCGGGGCCATCGGCGAAGCCCGTGGCGTAACGATCGACCGTCGTCACATCACGGTGGACCCGCCGATCCGCACCACGGGCACCTACATCGTGCCGGTGGACCTCGGTGAGGCCGGCATCGCCGAGGTCAAGACGATCGTCAGCCCGCTCCTGCACGAGTGAGCTCCAAGTCCGGAGCAGGATCTCGTCGATCGGCGACGGCCCTGGCCCCAATCGGCGGCGGGCACATCCCCCCGCCCCAGAACCAGGAGGCCGAAGAACTCCTTCTGGCCTCACTCATCGATGTCTCCGCCAACGTGGCCGAGGCGATGGCCATCGTCACCCTGGACGACTTCTATCGCGAGGGCCACCGGCGCATCTTCAACGCCATCGGCGAACTGTTCGCGGTGGGCGAGCCCATCGAGCCGATCACGGTGATCGAGCAACTCACCAAGACCGGCTCCCTTGAAGGGGCGGGCGGGCGCGACCGCGTACTCGACCTCATGATCACGCCGTACATCGCCGCCTCGTACCGCGCGTACGCCGAGATGGTCCATGACGCCGCCACCCAGCGGCGCCTTCTGCAGGTAGGGCAGGAGATCACGACGATCGTCGCGGAGCGCGAGGGCGAGACCATCGCCATGGTGCAGCGCGCTGAGGATCTGATCTACACCCTCACCCAGAAGCAGACGCGCGGCGACTTCGTGGGCACCGACGAACTGGTGAAAAGCAGCATCGAGCGCCTGCTGGCGGCCAGCGAACAGGGTTCGGAGGTCACGGGGCTGGCCACCGGGTTCACCGATCTCGATCGCCTCACCGGCGGCTTCCGGGCTTCCAACCTCATCGTGGTGGCGGGACGCCCCTCGATGGGAAAGACCGCGCTCGCGCTGGGCATGGTTGAGCATGTGGCCCTGAACGAGAACACGACCGTCGCCCTGTTCAGCCTCGAGATGAGCGCGGACGAACTCACCCAGCGGCTGCTGTGCTCCTTGGCCATGGTCGACGCGTCCCGCATGCGCAGCGGTCGCCTCTCGGCCGACGACTGGCCACGTGTCAGTCAGGCCGCCGACCGTCTCAGTAAGGCCCCGATCTTCATCGACGACTCCGAGGGCATGACCGTCACCGAGATGCGCACGAAGGCGCGCCGTCTGAAGGCACGGCATGGCCTCGGGCTTGTCGTTGTGGATTACATCCAGCTGATGGAGGGCGCACCCAACCTGCGCCGGCGTGACGAGAACCGCGTGCAAGAGATCTCGGCCATCTCGCGTGGTCTCAAGATGATGGCCCGTGACCTTGGGGTTCCCATCATCGTGGTGTCGCAACTCAACCGGTCGCCCGAGGCCCGGACCGACAAGCGCCCCATGCTCTCCGACCTCCGTGAGTCGGGCGCCATCGAGCAGGACGCCGACATGGTGCTCCTGATCTACCGCGACGACTACTACGAGCCCGACAGCGAGAGCAAGGGCATCGCGGAGGTCAACGTGGCCAAACACCGAAACGGCCCCACCGACCGCGTGAAATTGGCGTTCTTGGGTACGTACGCGAAATTCGCGAGCCTCGGGAAGGACCACGACCGCTAACTGCAGGGCCCAACTCACCCTGCGATTCATCAGGTGTCGTTGCAGCCGAGTTACGAAGGTCCGGGTCTCCGTATGATCAGTGGTCTGGGTCCGGTCCCTCCCCTCTCCGAACTACCGGCCGTCGTGCATCACCGGGCCGTCGCCATCAGGAACGAGCCGCGGAGGGGCACGTCCGGCTGCCCACTCCGCAATTCCTGCAGACGAACGCTCCGCTCTCGGCACCGAGTGAGCCAGACGCTGGCAGCCGTGCCGGGAGACGGCGCACGGGGTTCGCGCCCGTAGGTCAAGAGATCCGCAGTTGCCTGATCCGGGTCCATTCGACGAGTGCGCCTGTGAGCAGACCCCGCACGGCTCGGACCCGCCGCGCGGAGATGAGGCACGGACAGCACTCCTCGCCGCAGTATGAACACACAGACCCCTCGGGACGGGCAGCGCCCGGATATGGGTCAACGGGTTCTGCTCCGGCGGCACGCATCAGCGCCCGCGCCTCAGCATCGCTGAACCGGAGGCCTCGTCGCATGGCACGGACATCCTCGGGAGTACGCCGACCCCCGCTCGCCAGCAGCGGCGAGCGGGGGTCAATCGGGGATCTAGCCCGGCGGCGGGGTGCGGCGGATGTAGGTGCTCCGCATGATCATGCGAGAGCAGGGCACCGGTCGGTAGCGTCCCACGAGGAGCATGAAGCGGTGGTGACCACGCGTGGTCGCACGGACGGCCGCGACGATGCCGATCCAGGCTAGGGCGATGCCCATCCCGTCGTGATCACCGGTCGTGCACTCCGCGCACGGCTCCTCGTGAACGGCGTGCGCCGTCGCATCGCCCACGGGCATCAGCGGGGCGCCGTAATAGACGCCAAGCCCGAGGAACAACGCGGCGAGCAGGATCCGCACGACCATGAGTGAGGTGATAGAACGATCTAGACCACCCGAGGGATGTTGACGGTTCCCCCACTCGCCGCGGGGTCGCACCCCGCGCGTGACCTCCGCCGGGGGCCCAGATTCATCAGGCGCATCCGTGACACATCCGAGCCACCCATCCCGGACAGATAGCCTGAGACCCCCGGGTGGCCTATCATTCGCGCCGTCCCCGGCCCGCTGCGCGCGGGCCGAATGCTGCTCGGAGTCCAACCAGAGGTAGGGAATGCCGGCAACGGTGATCATCGGCGCCCAGTGGGGCGATGAGGGCAAGGGCAAGGTCGTCGACCTCCTCGCCGAGCGAGCCGACGTGGTCGCCCGCTATCAGGGCGGCAACAACGCGGGCCACACCATCGTGGCCGGCGACCAGACCTACGCCCTCCACCTGATCCCCTCCGGCATCCTTTACCCCGACACGATGTGCATCATCGGGAACGGTGTGGTGGTGGATCCCTTCGTGCTCGTACGGGAGCTCGACCAACTCGAAGGTCGCGGGGTGGTGACCACCAACCTGCGTATCTCAGGCAACGCGCACCTCATCATGCCGTACCACGTGGAGATGGATACCCAGTCGGAAATCAGTCTGGGCAAACTGTCCATCGGCACCACCCGCCGGGGCATCGGACCCGCCTACATGGACAAAGCGGCGCGGATCGGCATTCGCGTGCAAGACCTGCTCGACGAGAGCATCCTGCGCCGCAAGGTGGCCATCGCGCTCGCGACGAAGAACGACATCCTCGAGAAGGTCTACGGACAGCCCCGCCTCGACGTCGACACCGTGGCCGACGAGGTCCTCGCCCTGGCCCCACGGATGACCCCGTACATCGCGGACACGTCGCTCATCATCGACACGGCGATCCGCGACGGCAAGACGGTGCTCTTCGAGGGCGCGCAGGGAACCCTGCTCGACATCGACCACGGCACCTATCCGTTTGTGACCTCGAGTAACACCACGGCGGGTGCCGCGTGCACGGGGACCGGCGTGGGCCCCACCCGTATCGACCACGTGCTGGGGATCAGCAAGGCGTACACCACCCGGGTGGGCGAGGGTCCTTTCCCCACCGAGATCGACGACACCGCCGGGCGCCACATGGCCGACGTGGGACACGAGGTGGGAACCACTACCGGACGCCCACGCCGGTGCGGATGGCTCGACTTGGTGGCCCTGAGGTACGCAGTTCGTCTGTCGGGGATGACCCAACTCGGCCTTACCAAACTCGACGTGCTCTCGGGGCTGCCCGAGGTCATGCTCGCCACTGCGTACCGCACGCGCGACGGCGAGGAGATCACCGACTTCCCGTACCACCAGAGCGTGTTCCACACCTGCACACCCGTGTACGAGACGCTCCCGGGTTGGGATGAGGACATCACCGGCGTCACCAGCATCGACGAGCTACCGCCGCGTGCCCGCACCTACGTGGAGCGCATCGCACAGTTCACGGACATCCCGATCACCCTCATCGGCACAGGCCAAGGCCGCCACGAGGTGATCGACTCCGTCGAGTTGTAGCCGCGCGTGCCGCCGTGGAGCCCGTCGAGCAGTTCACGGGCGTCAGGGTCACCCTTATCGGAACGGGTCATGGTCGCCACGAGGTGATCGACTCCGTCGCGTTGTCGCCGCGAGCGCGCCCGGGGCCACACAACCGGGAGTACCCGTCATCTCCCGGCGCCCGCGCTACGGGCGTAGGCGCCGTCCCGTCCGGAACATGCGGATGGCGAGGAGGGTGAGCAGGGCCGCAACGGCGGCGGCAACGGCGAGGGAGAGCCACACCGCG
The DNA here is from genome assembly GCA_009694365.1 of Thermoleophilia bacterium. GTDB lineage: Bacteria > Actinomycetota > Thermoleophilia > Miltoncostaeales > Miltoncostaeaceae > SYFI01. The sequence goes on from SHVE01000002.1 coordinate 60,792, forward strand.
CTCTCGTGACCCCCGGTGATTCCCCCGCGCTCGGCGTCCACGAGGTAGTAGATGGGGTCGAGGAGGGTGAGCGTCCGCCACGGCTCGGAGAGGGCGTCCACCGAGTAGAAGACGCCACCGAGAAGGGCGAGGGGAGAGATCACGAGGGCGGCGATGAACGCCTGCTGGTCGAACGAGTCGGCCCAGATACCGGTCATCACGCCGAGGGCGCTGAAGATGAGCCCGGTGAGGATGAGGGTGATCACGGCGAGGAGGGGCTGCTCCACTCCCCCCACGAACGGCATGGCACACGCCGCCACGATGATCGCGGTGAGCCACCCGCGGTAGAGCCCACCCACCATGTACGACCACACCACCTCGGCCGGGCGAAGCGGTGACGACAGGACGTCGTCGATGTACCCCTCGTTACGCGCCTGAAAGAGACTGGTGGAGGCGTTGGCGAACGACTGCCCGGCCACGGTCGTCACCAGCAGCCCGGGCAGGATGAACCAGAGGTACGGAATGCCCGAGACGTGCCGCAGTTGACCACCCAGCGCGCCGCCGAAGACCGCCATGAACAACACAGCGGTGACGACCGGGGGAAGGATCGTTTGGGTCCAGAGCGTGGTCACCCGCCGGACCTCGCGGCCGCTGAGCGCACCTACTCCGCGACGCGACGCACGCCGGAGAGTGGTGCGGTCGTCGCTCATGACGCCCCCTGCATTGCGGCGAGGTAGGCGTCCTCGAGACGCGGCCCGCCGAACCGATCGATGATCTGGGCCACGGTGCCCTCGGCGATGATGCGGCCACCCCGGATCATCGCGATGTTCTCGCAGAGGGCCTCGGCCTCCTCGAGGTAGTGCGTGGTGAGGAGAATGGTCGTGCGCTGTTCCTCGTGTAGTTGTGACAGGTAGTTCCACAGGTCGTGACGCAGTTCGAGGTCCACCCCGGCGGTGGGCTCGTCGAGGATTGCCAAGCGGGGACGGTGCACCAGCGCACGGGCGATGAGCAGCCGGCGGCGCATGCCACCCGAGAGCCGGTTGGGACGGCTGGTGGCCTTGCCCTCCAGATCGAAGGCGGCCAACAACTCATCCGCGCGCTCCTCGGCGTCGGCCTTTGCCATGCCGAAGTAGCGACCGTGGAACGACAGCACCTCGCGTGCGGTGAGGAACCGATCGAGGTGCACCTCCTGTGGTGCGAGCCCCACCATCGTGCGCGCCATCCGGTGATCGGTAACCGCGTCGTAGCCAAACACCCGAACGGTGCCGGCCGGCCCGCGGATGAGCCCGGCGACGATTCCGATGAGTGTGCTCTTGCCCGACCCGTTGGGGCCGAGGAGTCCGTGAAAGCCCCCGGCGGGGACGGTCAGCGAGAGGTCGTCGAGCGCCGGGGTTCCGTCGTCGTAGACCTTGGTGAGCCCCCGGATCTCCAGAGCGGGAGGCGGACCGGATCGGGGGTCATTCACGATGCGCATCCTACCCCGCGTGTCCATGGGACCGATTCCGTGGGATCACGCAACCCGTGGTCCCAGAGTCCCCCGGGGATGGCTCAGGGCGACGGGATGGCACCTCCCCCTGGGAAGCGGAGGGTGGGCCATCGAGACGATCGGTCCGGTGCGGTGCGGGCACACGGCGGACCGCGCAGGCCGCGGCGGACACGGCCACCCGTCGCGCCGGAACCCCCGTACGCACCGGCGTTTGCGGGTCGCCACGGACACCGCCGGCCCCAACCGGGCGCATGAAGGCGGAACCCCCCGACCACCTCGGCGGCCGTGGGCGTCGTTGGTAGGGTCCCCTCCGTGGCGCGTCGAGCACTCGTGGTGGGGAGCGGTGGACGCGAGCACGCGCTCGTGCGCGCGCTTGCGGCGACCGGTTGGACCGTTATCGCCGCGCCCGGCAACCCCGGCATCGCCACCGACGCCGACGTGCGCGACGTCGGCATGCACGACCACGCCGGCATGGTGGACCTCGCGCTCGCCGAACGGGTCGATCTCGTGATCATCGGACCCGAGGCGCCGCTAGTGGCGGGCCTGGCCGACGTTCTGCGCGTGGCCGGGTGTGCGGTGCTCGGGCCGTCCGCCGAGGCGGCCCGCCTAGAAGGCAGCAAGGCCTTCGCCAAGGAGATCATGGTGGCCGCCGAGGTACTTACCGCGCGGTCGGTGACGGTCACCGACGTGGTGGCGGGCATGGCCGCCGTGGCCGAGTTCGGCACGCCGGTGGCCATCAAGGCCGACGGACTGGCGGCCGGCAAGGGCGTGGTCATCGCCCAGGATGAGGCGGAGGCCTGCGCCGCCCTTCAGATGATGATCGACGATGCCGTGTTCGGCAATGCCGGCCGCACCGTGGTGGTGGAGGAGGGCCTCGTGGGGCCCGAGGTGTCGTTGCTGGCCATCAGTGACGGCACGGCGGTGGCCCGGTTTCCTGCGGCCCGCGACTACAAGCCGATCGGCGACGGCAACACCGGGTCGATGACCGGCGGCATGGGGTCGGTCTCGCCCGTACCCGACATCCCCGACCACCTCGCCGACCAGTTGGTGGAGACCGTGCACCGCCCGGTCATCCGGGAGATGGCGCGCCGGGGGATCCCGTTCAACGGCGTGCTCTACGCCGGGATCATGATGACGGCGAGCGGTCCCACAGTGCTCGAGTTCAACGTGCGCTTTGGCGATCCGGAGACGCAGGCTCTGCTGCCGCGGGTGGGGGGCGACCTCGGGGAGATCTTGCTAGCCGCCGCTACCGGCGGACTGGCCGACAGCCCCGTGCCCGTAAGCGGCGAGGCATCGGTGGCCGTCGTGCTCGCCGCCGCCAATTACCCCGGAGACCCGCGTACGGGCGACACAATCACGGGCATCGCCGATGCACTGGCCACCGGGGCCAACGTGTTTCAGGCCGGTACCGCGCGGGGTACGAGCGGTGATCTCGTAACACACGGCGGGCGAGTGCTGGCCGTGCAGGCGTGCGGGTCCGACGTGGAAGCCGCGCGCGAGCGCGCCTACGCCGCCGCCGACCTTATCCACTTCGACGGCAAGCAGATGCGGCGCGACATCGCCGCGGGGATGGACAGATGATTCCGCGCTACTCACGACCCGAAATGGCCACCATCTGGACCGAGGAGGCCAAACTGCAACGGTGGCTCGATGTCGAGCTCGCCGTGTGCCGCGCATGGTGTCGCCGTGGGGTCATCCCCCCCGACGACCTCGCCCAGATCGAAGCGAAGGCCGCGTTCACCGTGGAGCGCACGCTCGAGATTGAGAAAACCACCAACCACGATGTGGTGGCGTTCCTCACGAACGTCACCGAAAACATCGGCCCCGAGGGCCGATGGGTGCACTACGGGATGACATCGAGCGACGTGCTCGACACGGGCCTGGCGCTGGCTATGGTGCAGAGCGGCGCCATCCTCATCGAGGCGCAGGCCGCGCTGACCCAGGCGCTCAGGAACCGGGCGCTCGAACACCGTGACACCGTGTGCGTGGGGCGTACCCACGGCGTGCACGCCGAGCCCACCACCTTCGGGTTGCGCCTCGCGGGGTTCGCGCTGGAAAGCCGCCGCAACGAAGAGCGTCTGCAACGGGCCCACGACCAGATCCGCGTTGGCAAGTTGTCCGGGGCGGTTGGGACCTACGCCATGCTCGACCCGGGCATCGAGGCCGACGTCATGGCCGAGCTGGGATTGGCGTGCGAGCCCATCGCCACACAAGTGATCCCGCGCGATCGCCACGCCGAGGTGGTCACCCAGATGGCCGTTGCCGCCAGCAGCTTGGAGCGCCTCGCGGTGGAGATCCGCCACCTGCAGCGCACCGAGGTGCGCGAGGCCGAGGAGGCCTTCGGCGTGGGGCAGAAGGGGTCGTCGGCAATGCCCCACAAGCGCAACCCCATCACGGCGGAGCGCATCACCGGCCTCGCTCGGGTGATCCGCGCCAACTCGATCGCGGCCCTCGAGAACGTGGCCCTGTGGCACGAGCGCGACATCTCGCACTCCTCGGTGGAGCGCGTCATCCTCCCCGACTCGTACACGCTGCTCGACTACCTCCTAGCCACCGCTACCCGGCTCATCGAGCAGTTGGTCGTCCGACCCGACCGTATGAAAGAGGTGCTCGACTCCTCCCACGGCCTGGTGTTCAGCCAGCGCGTACTGCTGGGACTCATAGAGGACGGCCTCGCGCGCGAGGAGGCCTACACCGTCGTGCAGCGCAACGCGATGACCGCGTGGGACACCGGAACGCCGCTGCGCGACCTGCTGGGGAAGGACGACGACGTGGCGGGCCGGATCGCGCCCGAGCGCCTCGACGCTCTGTTCGATCCGGCGCACCACCTGCGCCACATGGACGAGCTAATGGAAAGGGTCGCCGCTCTGTGAGCCTCATCCTCCGCGGAAAGGTCCGGGAGGTTCACGACGTTGGCGATGGCCAGTTGGTCATGGTGACCAGCGACCGCATCTCGGCCTACGACGCCGTCATGCCCACCGAAATCCCCGGTAAGGGGCAGGTGCTCACCGCGCTCTCGGTGCACTGGTTCGCCCGCATGGCCGACATCGTCCCCAACCACCTCATCAGTTGGCGGCTGTCCGAGATGCCCGACGGCTTTCGAAGCGCGGATCTGGCCGGACGCGTGATGCTGGTGCGCGCGCTCGACATGCTGCCCGTGGAGTGCGTGGTACGGGGCTACCTCATCGGATCCGGATGGCGTGACTACCGGGCAACCGGCATGACGTCCGGGATCCGCCTGCCTGAGGGAATGAACCAGGCCAGCCGGTTGCCCGCGCCCATCTTCACGCCGGCCCACAAGGCTCCGGTGGGCGAGCACGACACCAACATCACGATGGACGACATGGCGGGAATCGTGGGGCCGGAGTTGGCCTCCGAGGCCCGGCGGCTGTCGCTCGCGGTGTACGCACGGGCGGCAGAGGACTGTGCGGACGCCGGAATCCTCCTAGCCGACACCAAGTTCGAGATGGGCACCGACGCAAACGGCACCCTCACGCTGGGCGACGAGGTGTGCACCCCCGACTCGTCACGGTTCTGGCCCGCGGCGACGTGGCAACCGGGCACCAGCCCGGAGAGCTTCGACAAGCAGTACGTACGCGACTGGCTCGACCAGTCGGGCTGGGACCACTCCCCGCCCGCACCCGAGTTGCCGGCCCACGTGGTGGCGGGGACGCAGGAGCGGTATGTGGCGGCATACGAGCGCATCACCGGCCGCTCGTTCACCAACTGGCTCACGGAGGCCGCGGAATGACCATCGTCGTCGTCACCGTCATGCCGAAGCGGGGGGTGCTCGACCCACAGGGTCAGGCCGTCTGCGGCGCGCTTACCCACATGGGGTTCGGCACCGTCTCCGACGTCCGGGTGGGCAAGCGCATCGAACTGGAGATCGCCGGCCCCGACCCCCTGGCGGAGGCCACTCGGATGTGCGAGGACCTACTCGCCAACCAACTGATCGAGGACTTCGACGTGGAGGTCGCGGGGTGAGCGGGACGCGCGTTGCGGTCCTGCGCTTCCCGGGCACCCTCGACCATGACAGCGCGGCGCGCGCCGTGCAGGCGGTGGGAGGCGAGGTCGTCATGACCCACCACACCGACACGGCGCTGCCCGCAGGCACGCACGCCGTGGTCATCCCCGGCGGGTTCTCCTACGGCGACCACCTGCGCCCCGGCGCACTGGCCAGCCGTACGCCCATCATGGCCGCGGTCCACGCGCACGCTGCCGGCGGCGGCAAGGTGCTCGGCATCTGTAACGGCTTCCAGATCCTGTGCGAGGCGGGCCTACTCCCCGGTGTTCTGCGTCCCAACGCATCACAGATGTTTATCTGCCGGCAAGGCGATCTTGAGGTTGCCGACGCCGGGACGCCATGGACCGGTGGACTCCCGGTGGGCGCGCGCCTCTCCCTCCCGTTCAAACACCACGACGGCGCGTGGTTTGGTGACCCGGGATCCTCGCGGGTGGTCCTGCGCTACCGCGGCGAGAACCCCAACGGGAGCATGGACCGGGTTGCCGGCATCGCGAACCCCATCGGCAATGTGATGGGGCTCATGCCGCACCCCGAGGAGGCGCAGGACTCCCTCCTCGGATCCACCGACGGACTCGTGCTGATCGCCGGACTCCTCGCGTGAGCACCGACATTCCCCTTCACCGCACGCTGGGCCTCACCGACGACGAGGCCGCGCGCATCGTCGAGCTGATGGGTCGTGAACCCACCGATCCCGAACTCGTGATGTTCAGCCTTATGTGGAGCGAGCACTGCTCGTACAAGCACTCCAAGCCGCTGCTCTCCGGATTCCCGACCGACGGACCCCGCGTGGTGATGGGCCCGGGCGAGAACGCCGGTGCCGTGGACGTGGGCGACGGCCTGGCAATCGTCTTCAAGGTAGAGAGCCACAACCACCCATCGGCCGTCGAGCCCTTTGAGGGCGCCGCGACGGGTGTGGGCGGGATCGTCCGCGACATCATCGCCGTGGGTGCCACACCCATCGCGCTCCTCGACTCACTGCGGTTCGGCAACCTCACCTCCCCGCGATCGCGCTTCCTCTTCCGTCGCGCCGTGGAGGGCATCAGCCACTATGGCAACTGCATCGGCATCCCCAACGTGGGCGGAGAGGTGCAGTTCGACGAACGGTACGAGGATGCGTGCCTGATCAACGCCATGTGCGTCGGCGTTGTGCCCCACGACCGGATCCTTTCGTGCGCGGCGAGGGGAATCGGCAACCGCCTCGTGCTCATCGGAAACCGCACGGGCCGCGACGGAATTGGCGGCGCGAGCGTGCTGGCGTCGGCCGAGCTGGGGGACGACGACGCCCACAAGCGTCCGAGTGTTCAGGTGGGCGACCCCTTCACCGAGCGCAAGCTCATCGACTGCTGCCTCGCCATGAGCGAGGCGGGCGTGTTGGTGGCGCTGCAGGACCTTGGCGCCGCCGGGCTCACCTCCGCCGCGTCCGAGATGGCCAGCCGGGGGGGCGTGGGCCTCCTGATCGACCTCGATCGCGTACCGCTGCGTGAAGTGGGTCTGACTCCCGGCGAAGTGCTGGTGAGCGAGAGCCAGGAGCGCATGCTGGCCGTCGTAGAGCCCGGGCGGCTGGATGAGGTGGTGGCCATGGCCACGCGCTTCGAACTGGACGCCACCGACATCGGCGAGGTCACGGCCACCGGCGATCTCGAGGCCCTCTGGCGCGGTGAGGAGGTGGTGCGCATTCCGTCGCGTTACCTCACCGATGACGTGCCGTTCGCCGACGTGCCACGCACCCCCGCACCTGCCCCGGTGACCATCGACCTCGATGAGGTCCCCCTGCCGGACGATCTCGCGGCCGCATGGCTCGCCCTGCTGGGCGACCCCAACGTTGCCGACAAGCGCTGGATCTTCGAGCAGTACGACTACCTGGTGGGCGCCAACACCATGCGACGCCCGGGTGGGGACGGCGGCGTGGTGCGCATTCCGGGCACCAACCGGGCTGTCGCCCTCACGCTCGACTGCGCCGAGTGGCACTGCGAGATCGATCCGTACGGCGGGGGTATGGCATCGGTACTCGAGGCCGCGAGAAATGTGGCGTGCACCGGCGCGGTGCCCATCGCGGCTACCGACTGCCTCAACTTTGCCAACCCCGAGAAGGGCAGCACGGGGTGGCGACTAGTGGAGAGCATCCGCGGAATGGCCGACGCCCTGCGCGCCATCGATACACCCATCGTGTCGGGCAACGTCTCCTTGTACAACGAATCGCCACGAGGGCCGATCTTCCCCACTCCCGTCGTAGGCATCGTGGGACTTCTGGAGGACGCATCGACGAGCGTGGGAACGGCGTTCCACCGCGATGGCGACGTGATCGTGCTCATTGGGTACGGCGAGCCGCGAGTGGATGCCAGCCGGTATCTGGGGCGGTGCGCGGGCCACCCCCCCACGCCGGAGCCCGCGCGGGATGCGGCCCTCTTCCGCCTACTGGCAAGAGCCGCGGCCGGCCGCCTGCTGGCCAGCGCGCACGATGTGAGCGAGGGCGGTCTGGCCGTGACCGTGGCGGAGTCGGCCATCGCTGGGGATATCGGTGCGGTGATCACAATCGGTGACGGACGCCGCGCCGACGAGGCACTCTTCGGCGAGGGGGGGGCGCGAGTGGTGGCGTCAGTGACACCCGACCGCGTGGCCGCCGTTCAGGCGCTGGCCGGTGAGGGAATCGAGGTGACGACCATCGGCACCGTGGGGGGCGACACCGTCGCCATCACGGTGGGACGGTTCGTGGCGCGGGTGTCGCTGGATGATGCACGTCGAGTGTGGAAAGGTTCCATTCCCGAGGCGTTGGAGGCGCGGTGACCGCGGACCTACTCGATCAGGACCATCCCAATGAGGAGTGCGGTGTGTTCGGGGTTGTCGCCCCGGGCCGTGATGTGGCACGCATTACCTTCTTTGGCCTGCACGCGCTGCAGCACCGCGGACAGGAGAGCGCCGGAATCGCCGTGAGCGACGGAACGCACATCATCGTGCAGCGCGAACTAGGCCTCGTGTCGTCGGTGTTCGACGAACCCGCCCTGCGCAGCCTGACGGGCGACAGCGCCATCGGTCACGTGCGGTACTCCACCACCGGCACGAACAAGTGGGACAACGCCCAGCCGGTGGCGCTCCCACGCGGTGCCGGCCTCGTGGCGCTCGGGCACAACGGTAACCTCACCAACAGCGATGCCCTGAGGCGGCGGCTCGGGGACATGGGCCACGAGCTGCAGGCCACCACGGACAGTGAGATGATCACCGCGCTCATCAGCCATGAGCCCGGAACCCTCCTCGACGCCGTGTGCAACGTCATGCCGCTACTACAAGGCGCCTATTCGATCGTGGCCCTCAGCGAAACCGAACTGGTGGCGTTCCGCGACCCCAACGGCGTGCGGCCGCTGGTGATCGGCCGGATCGACCACGGGTGGTGCGTCGCATCCGAAACCTGCGCCCTCGACCAGGTGGGCGCGGTACTTGACCGCGAGGTGGAACCCGGCGAGGCCGTGCGCATCACCGCCGAGGGAATCGAGAGCCGCAGGGCGATGCCCGCCGCCCCGCGTTCACTGTGCATCTTCGAGGCCATCTACTTCGCCCGGCCCGACAGCATTATCGATGGTCAGGCCGTCTGGGAGTCCCGCCGCGACATGGGCATCGAGCTTGCGGGGGAGGCCTCGGTGGAGGCCGACCTGGTTGTGGGGCTGCCCGACTCGGGGACCCCCGCCGCCATCGGGTACGCCCAGGCGTCGGGCATCCCGTACTCCGAGGCCGTGGTCCGAAACCGCTACGTTGGACGCTCGTTCATCCAGCCCGACCAAGCCCTGCGCGCGCAGGGCGTCAAGCTGAAGTTCAACCCGCTGGCCAGCGTGATCGCCGGCAAGCGCCTCATCGTGGTCGACGACTCGATCGTGCGCGGCACCACCACCCGGAAGACCGTGGCGATGCTCTTCGACGCTGGCGCCGCCGAGGTCCACCTCCGCATCTCGTCGCCACCCATCGCATGGCCGTGCTTCTACGGAATCGACATGGCCGAACGGGACGACCTGATCGCGGCGCACATGAGCCCGGCCGAGGTGGCGGCATCGGTCGGCGCCACGAGTCTCGCCTACCTGAGCCTCGACGGCCTCCAACGCGCCATGGGTCGTCCGGCCGAGGGCTACTGCCGCGCGTGCTTCACCGGCCAGTACCCCATTCCGGTTCCCGACGCGTCCGGAAAACTGCGTTTCGAGGCCGCCGCAGGCCCCGTCCCCAGCCGGTAGCCTCGCGGGCGTGGCCGACCAACAGATCTCCTACGACGATGCGGGCGTTAACTTGGGTGCGGCCCGGGCGTTGACCGAGGGTATCCGCGGCCTTGTGCATGGCGGCACCACGGGCTTCGCGGGCATGCTGGATATGCCCCCCATGCGTGACCCGGTACTGGTGGCGTGCACCGACGGCGTGGGCACTAAGGTGCTGCTCGCCCGCCAGATGGGTGATGTCTCCGGCCTCGGCCAGGACCTCGTGGGGATGAGCGTCAACGATCTCGTGTGCTCGGGGGCCACGCCGTTGTTCTTTCTCGACTACCTCGCGGTTGGCAAATTGGACCCGGTCGAGGCGACCATGATCATCTCGTCGGTACGCGCGGCGTGCCTCGCGTCGGGCTGTGTGCTGCTGGGCGGTGAGACGGCGGAGATGCCCGGGCTCTACGCGGAGGGCCACTTCGACATGGCCGGGTTCGCCGTGGGCGCCGTAGAGAGGGCCGAGATGCTCGGCCCGGATCGCGTGGTGGCCGGCGACGTGATCGTGGGAATCGAGAGCAGCGGTATCCACAGCAACGGCTATTCGCTGGTACGCACGCTGGTGGCAAGTGGTGCCATCACGGCCGAGCGATCGTTGCTCGCCCCCACCCGCCTGTACCCCGCCGACATCCAGACCCTCCAAGCGTCGGGCGTAGAACTGCACGCGATCGCCCACATCACCGGCGGCGGGCTTCCCGGGAACCTGCCACGCGCCATCCCCGAGGGGCTTCGGCCCGTGCTGCGCACGGGGTCGTGGCCGCAGGCACCGGCGATCGCCCACGTGCTCGCGAGCGACGCCGTGGACGAGGACTCCGCGTGGGAGACCTTCAACATGGGGCTCGGGATGTGTCTGGTCATGCCCACGGCCGCCGCCGCCCGCGCGGTGGACTTGGTGAGTGGCGCCCACGTGGTGGGACGCGTAGAACCCGGGCCGGCCGGCCTCGCCTGGGAGGACTGATGCAGCGCGTGGTCGTGATGGTGTCGGGCAACGGCACCAACCTGCAGGTGCTCATCGACGACGTACACGCCAACCCAGCGGTCGCGTCCGAAATCGTGCTGGTGGTGTGCTCCACGGAAGGCGCTCGGGCGCTCGGGCGTGCCGAGGTTGCGGGCATCCCCACGGCCGTGGTGGCGATGGGCGACCCCCCCGATCGCGAGGACCGGGACCGCCGCTTGGGCGAGGTGGTTGGGGGAGCCAAGCCCGATCTCATCGTGATGGCTGGCTGGATGAGCATCGTCACTGCGGTGTTTCTTGACCAGTTCCCCGATTCCGTGATCAACCTGCACCCCTCGCTGCTGCCCGCGTTCCCCGGCCTGCACGCCATCGAGCAGGCGCTCGAGTGGGGCGTGCAAGTGACGGGCGTCACCGTGCACATCGCCGAAGTGGCCGTGGACGGCGGCCCGCCGGTACTGCAGGTGCCCGTGCCGGTTCTGGCGGGTGACACGGTGGAGACCCTCAGTGCTCGCATCCACGAGGTGGAGCACCGCGTTCTCACGCGTACAGTCGTCCTCTTTTCCGAAGGGCGGGTGCAGCGTGACCCGGCCAACCCCCGCCACATGATCGTCAACGACACGGGAGGCTCCTGAGGTGACATCGCGGCGCGCGCTGTTGTCGGTATCCGATAAGACCGGTCTGGTGGACCTCGCACGGGGCCTGTCGGAGGCGGGCGTGGAACTGATCTCCACGGGCGGCACGGCCAGAACACTGCGCGACGCCGGACTCACCGTCACGGACGTGAGCGAGGTCACCGGCCATCCCGAGATTATGGGCGGCCGGGTGAAGACGCTCCACCCGCGCATCCACGGCGGTATCCTCGCCCGCCGGGACCACGAGGGCGACGCTCACGACATGGTGGCGGGCGCCATCCAGGCGATCGACATGGTGGTGGTCAACCTCTACCCCTTCGAGGAGGCCGCCGCGAGGGACGGCCTCTGCCGGTCTGAGGTGGTGGAGGAGATCGACATCGGCGGCCCGGCCATGGTGCGCGCAGCGGCCAAGAACCACGATCGTGTGGTGGTGGTCACCGACCCGACGCAGTACGGCGACGTGCTAGCCGAGGTGGCCACCGGAGACTGGGTGGGCGAAGACACCCGCCGGTCGCTCGCGGCGGCCGCTTTCCGGAGAACCGCCGCGTACGACACCGCCATCGCCGCATGGATGTCCCGCGAGGGAGACGCGGACGACGCCTTCCCCGACCGCTTCACCCTGGGATTCCGCAAGGAACTGGAGTGCGCCTACGGCGAGAACCCCCACCAGCGCGGCGCCTACTACTCGCAGATCGGCGCCCCCCAGCACCTCCTCGGGGGCGTCGCCGTGCTGCACGGCAAACCCCTGTCGTACAACAACCTGCTGGACGTGGACGCCGCCCGCAACCTTGTGGCCGAGTTCGACGAGCCCGCCGTAGTGATCGTGAAGCACAACAACCCCTGCGGCGTGGCACTGGGCGACGACCTTGCCAGTGCCTACCTGCGGGCGAAGGCATGCGACCCGGTGTCGGCGTTCGGTGGTGTGTACGCCGTCAACCGCACGGTGGACGCCGCACTGGCCACCCACCTCGCCGACATGTTCGTGGAGGTGCTCTGGGCGCCGGCCTACGACCCCGACGCGCTCAAGATCCTCACCCGCAAGCCCAACGTGCGCCTGCTCCAGACCGGCGACACAGTGCGACCGGGCACCCCGGGCGAGTTGGTGTTCCGCCGCGTGCTCGGCGGCGTGCTGGTACAGGACCCGGACGAGGGGCACGAGGGCACAGACACCATGAACGTGGTGAGCGTCCGAGCGCCCACGGTCCAGGAGTGGACCGATCTGGTGTTCGCGTGGACGGTGTCCAAGCACGTAAAGAGCAACGCCATCGTGTTCGCCCGGGACGGCGCCACGGTAGGCATCGGTGCGGGTCAGATGAGCCGGGTGGATTCCGTGCGCATCGCCATCGCGAAGGCCGTGGAGAACGACCTGCCCATCGTGGGCAGTGCCATGGCGAGCGACGCCTTCTTCCCCTTTCCCGATGCGCCCGAGATGGCGATCGGCGGCGGTGCCACGGGAATCGTCCATCCGGGCGGCTCGATCCGGGATAACGAGGTCATCGCGGCCGTCGATGCCTTGGGCGCGACCATGGTCACGACCGGGCGCAGGCACTTCCGACACTGACCATGTCGGTCGTCGTCGGTGCCCTCAGCCTCGCGTGTTGGGTAGGGGTCCTGCTGCACCCGGCGCGCCCGTGGGACCTGCGGCCGATGGACACGGACGACCCGGATGTGCCCGAGCCCACATGGTGGCCAACCGTGGGCGTGGTCGTGCCCGCGCGCAACGAGGCGGAGCTGGTATCCGGCACCGCCCATTCCCTCGCCGCGCAGGACTACCCCGGCGATCTGCGCATCGTGATTGTGGACGAGCGATCCTCAGATGCCACCGGTCAGATGGCGCGGCGCGTGGCATCGGATGCGTCGCGACCGATCGAAGTGATCACCGGGGCACCTTTGCCCGAGGGGTGGGTCGGGAAGGTGTGGGGCATGGAGCAGGGCGTGCGCCACCTCACCCAGACCGGCGACCCGCCCGACTGGATCCTGCTCACCGACGCCGACATCCGGCACGAGCCCGAGTCGCTACGCAGGTTGGTGGCCGACGCCGTCCACCGGGGCGTGGCGCTTGAGAGCCGTATGGCCCGCCTGCGGTGCCAGTCCACGCCGGAGCGCCTGTTAGTGCCGCCGTTCGTGCTCTTCTTCTTCCTCCTCTACCCACCGCGGTGGGCCAACCAGATGGGGTCGCGGGTGGCGTCCGCCGCGGGGGGCTGCATCCTCGTCCGACGGGACGCCCTCACCGCGAGTGGCGGCATGGACGCGCTGAAGGGGGCGATGATCGACGACCTCGCCCTTGCCCGCTTGGTAAAGCACCGCGCGCGGCTGACCACCCACCTCGCCCTCAGCCGCGGGCGTGTAAGAAGTGTGCGCACCTACGACGACCTTGCCGGGGTCTGGACGATGGTGCGTCGCAGCGCCTTCACGCAGTTGCACCGGTCGTGGCCCTTGCTCATCGCTGTGAGTGCGGTACTGCTGCTCATGTTCTTAGGCCCGTTGGTCGCCGTCGTGCTCGGGGCCGTGGACATGGCGACGGGTACCCCATCGACCGGTGCCGTGGCCGTCGGTCTCGGCCTAGCCGGCTGGGGAGCGATGGCCATCGTGGCGGGCCCCGTCACGCGGGAGTTCGGCCTGGCGTGGCCCTGGCGCCTCGCGCTCCCGGTAAGTGGCGTGCTCTACGGCGCGATGACGATCGACTCGGCGCTTTGTGGCCCACGCGAGGGCGGGTGGCGGTGAGGACCGGCACCAGCGGACGACCCGGGCGCGCGCGACCTCCCGGCGGCGGGTCGCCACCGCGGTTCTCGCGCTGCTGGCCGTCACTCCGGCGGCACTGGCCGACATCCGGTCCGGTGTGCCCGACGTTCTTGCTCCCGCCCCGGAGGTACGCGGAGCACTCATCGCCATGCCCGCCATGTGGCAGGTCGAGGTGACGGTGCACCTGACCGGGCTCCGGAGGCGGGACGGCACCGTGCTCTCCCTGCCGACGGCGGCACAGGACATCACCCGCACCGGTACCGCCTTCGCGGTGACGCCGGACGGGTACCTAGTGAGTGCCGCCCGCGTCATCACTCCCGGGGCGACCGACCTCGCCGAAAGCGCGTACCTCCGATACCTCGTCGCCACCGAACGGGCGCACAACGGGAGTACCGCGGCGACCTAGGTGGCGGCCACCGACGCACGCCCGGTGAGCCTCGGCACGATTCACCGCGTGGTACGTCCGGTGGCGGTGGAGGGCGCCGCGACGGTTGACCGCGCCGTGGTCCCCGATGTGGTGGCAACGGACGGCCTGCGCGACGTCGCCATCCTGCGGGTACCGGGGATCGTGAACGCGCCATCGCTCGCCCTCGCTCGCGGGCAGGGTGGCGGCACATCCATCGCCACGCTGGGATTTGACGCCGCCACGTCGTCCGAAAATCCCGACCGTCACGAGCGGCTGCCGGTCATGCGTACGGGGATAATCGGACCACTCGATGGGTCGCTCGGGCGCGATCTCACACTCATCACCACCGATGTGATGACGGTCCACACGGGCGGTCCGGTGGTCGATGCCAACGGGCGGGTGCGGGCGTTCCTGCTCATGGCACGGGCGGCAGGAGGCGGTGCCATAGTGCCCGCCGACCAAATTCTGAGAGTTCTCGACCGGGCCGACGCGCACGGCTACGAGGGACGCACGCAGTCGCTGTGGCGGAGGGCCCTCGCCCGTGCGGGGAAATTCGACCTCACCGGGGCACGGGCCGACCTCCGCCGGGTTCTGGACCGCTATCCCGCGCACGGACTCGCCCGCTACGAACTGGACGAGGTGGACCGGCTCGGGGACGCGACGCTCAGCCTGGTCGGCGTGCGCTGGTTCCGGGGGGGACTGCTTGCGGCCGGGTTCACAGCCCTCCTCATCGCCGCCCTGACGGGCGGGCTGCTGTGGAAAGCCCTCACTCGCGACCCCGGGGTGCGGGGACCCCGGGACCGGACGGCCCCCTTCGACCACGAGACCGGCGGCGGCGACTAACTACGCCGTGCGGCCGCCCAGGTGCTCCGCGAGGAACGTCTCGATGGCCCGGTAGGCACGCATGCGGTTCTCGGGCTTCACGAACCCGTGGCCCTCGTCGTCGGCGACGATGTACTCCACGGCGACGCCCCGCGCACGCAGCGCCGCGACGATCTGGTCGCTTTCCGGTTGGGTGACGCGGGGGTCGTTGGCCCCCTGGATGACCATGAGCGGGGTCACGATGTCGTCCACCTTGCGCAGCGGGGAGCGCATCCACATGTCCTCGCGGTCCGCCTCCACCTCCGGGTCACCCACGAAGCGATACCAGGTGCTCGCGAGGAATGGTCGCCAGTAATCGGGGAACGACTCAATGAGCGTGACCAGACTCGACGGGCCCACGTACGAGATGGCGGCCCGGAAGACGTCCGGCGTGAAGGTCACCCCCACCAACGTGGCGTAGCCGCCGTAGGAGGCGCCGTAGATGGCGAGGCGGTCGGGGTCGGCGATGCCCTCCCCCACCGCCCAGTCCACCGCGTCGATCAGGTCGTCGTGCATCTTCCCGGCGAATTCATGCTCGGCCGCGTGCATGAAGTGCTTTCCGAAGCCGGTGGAGCCGCGATAGTTGACCTGCAGCACGGCGTAGCCACGATTGGCGAGGAACTGGGCCTCGGCGTCGTAACCCCATGCGTCGCGCGACCAGGGACCACCGTGCACCACGAGCACCATGGGCAGATTCCTCTCCTCACACCCCGTCGGAACGGTGAGGTACGAGTGCAACGTGAGGCGGTCCCGTGAGGTGATGGACACCGGGCGCATGGGGGCAAGATCCTCAGGCAGAAGCCAGGGGCGAGGGTGGAACAGGAACTCATGCGTCCGCGTTTCCCGGTTGACGAGGTATGTGGCGCCGGGTTCCACGTCGGAGTCGAAGGCCACGGTCCACATGCGCTCATCGGAATCCGACCCAATGATGCGAGGGTCGCCGTCCGCGATGGCACGCACCATCGCGAAGTCGGCCGCGAACCGGGTATCGAACGTGTGAACCACGAGCCGATCACGCAGGTACGCCGCTCCGAGGAGCGTTCGGTCCTTGTCGCTGACGATTGGTGCACCGAGATCGGCCACCGCGTCCTCGTCGAGCACCGTCTCCTCGCCCGTGGCCACATCGATGGCCACCAGACGCGAGCGATCACTGCCCCGCGCACTGCCCACCCAGACCACCGAACTGTCACCGTTGAAGCCGAAGGGGGTGCCTGCGTCCTCGTTGGCGAATGCGGCGAGCAGGCGGAACTCCCCATCCTCACCGTCGCGCACCAAGACCTCATAGTCGCCGTCCGGAGTCTGGGCGTACGCACCACGCACCAGTCCGTCGTGGTCGGCAAACCACCCGATGACGTTGCCCGGATTCGCGGCCACGGTCACCAACTCGCCGGTCGCGAGGTCGAGGCGCGCCGCATCGAACATGCTGCGGTCGCGTCGGTTGGTGCTCATGATGATCTGCCCCGGCGTGGCCCGTGGCACCGCCACGATTGAGGCCCGGACCCCATCAAACGGGGTGAGATCGCGGGCCGTGCCGTCCCCGGGCACGTCCACGCACATGACGTGGTGATTCTCGTCCCCACCCTGGTCCTTCGAGTACAGAATGCGCGTCGAATCACGGGTCCACGAGTAGCCCATCACCCCACGGTCGGTATCCCGGGTGACCGCCACCGCGTCCCCACCCTCCAGCGGGCGTACCCACACGTTGAGGCGACCGTCGAGGGGGGCGACCCACGAGAGCATGGTGCCGTCGGGCGACGGCTTGGCGAGGGCGCGCTCCGGGTTGTCGAAGAATTCAGAGAGCGGGATGAGACGGGGTGGTGGCATACCCCGAGGGTACCGCCGGCCCGCGCGGCGGGTTCACCGGTACGGCACGAGTGGCCCAACCGAGTGCGCGGAGCACGAGGAACGCCCGCGCGCGGGAAACTGAGACCGGGCGCGCCACGGTCGCGCACCAACCACGCGCCCGGGGCAAGAGGAACACCCCCGCAGCGCCGATCACGCACCACGCATGGGTGGGCCGTCAACGCGACATGTCAGACACCGGGGGGTTGGGGGACGGCGCGGCGCGGATCTTCACGGGCAAATCGGCGGGGATGGACCTAGCGGGGTCACGCCCCCGTATGCCGAGCAGGTCGGAAATCGTTCGGTCATTCACGTCGGAGGACCATGGACTCACACGCACGCGATGCTCCGGGAATCCACCGGGGTAGGACCTGTGGGTGCCCGCCCGGTGGTACCGTCGGGGCCACGTGGACGACCGACCGCTCGTCATCACCCTCTGCCCCGACCTCTTGATGCGCTCGCGCATCGAATCGGGCCTCGGGGTCGCCGGTTACCGACTCCGCGTGGCGGCAGGGCCCGCGCGCCTCGCGGAGATGGTGGCCGACGAGACCCCGGCCTGCCTGATGATCGACCTCGAAGCCAATGCGGACACCATCGCGCTCATCGCGCACCTACGCGCGGACCCAGCGAGCGCGAACATTCCCCTCACCGCGTTCGCCGGACACACCCGGGAGGACCTCCTCGATCAGGCCCGTGCGGTGGGCGCGGACTCGGTGGTGGCCCGAGGCCAGGCGGCGATCAGCACCGGGAAGGTCGTGGCCCAGGCCATCGCGGCGCACGGCGCACGCTGAGCATCACCCGCACTCGCCCGGATTCGGGGGCAGGCAGAGGATCACGAGATTGATGAAGGACCCGTGATTCCCGCTTGGGTGGGGAGATGAGGGTGCTGAAGACATCGTCTCCCCACTCAGGCGGATCACCGTGATGCCACTGATGACCCCCGTACCGGTGATGGTGAGCGCGGTGGCGCCGCCGGCGGGGCCACCCGTGGGGCTGGCTGAAGTGATCGGCGGCGGAGCGACGTAGGCACGATCGAACACCGTTACTGCGTTGCTGGAACCTGAGGCGACATACACGCTCGTATTGTCGGGGCTCACGGTCACCGTATACGCACCGCTGAGGCCCCCGCCATCCACGCAGGTGGCTGACCCGGTTTCGCTGATGCAGCCTGCGGTACCGGTCTTCTGGGTGAGGGCCCCGGTGGTGGTGTTGCGATCGACCACCGTGAGTGCGCCGCCGCGTCAAATCGTCCCGGATCCCACGGAGGAGGAGCACCCGGGCATCGGTGCCCGGCTCCCCGGGCCACGACACCTCCACGCGCCCCGCCTCCTCCCGCGTGCCACGAGCCATCATCACGTCGAGCAGGGCGTCGCGGCCCGGATTGAGATCGAACTCGGCCACCGCAGTGATGACCGGCACGACCAGAGCATCATCGTTGGCCCTCCCCACGTCGAGCCACTGGAGGATGAGCAGCATCTTGAGGCGCTCCGCCCGGGCAGTGTCACCCGACATGGGCTGAAGGTATGCCCTCTACCACGCGGTGGCGCTTGACTAGAGTCCCCGACCGGCCCGCCCCCACGAGCGAGCCCCAGACTGACAGCGAACCAGGGGACGCGGGTGGATCTGTTCGAATACCAGGGTAAGCAACTGTTTGCTCGGCATGGCCTTGCGGTGCCCACCGGCGAGGTTGCCGAGACGCCCGAGCAGGCGAAGGCCGCTGCCGAGGCGATCGGCGGGACGGTCGTTGTAAAGGCGCAGGTGCAGGTCGGTGGCCGCGGCAAGGCCGGTGGCATCAAACTGGCCACAACTCCGGATGAGGCCTACACCGCGGCCGCGGCCATCCTCGGCATGGACATCAAGGGGCACACGGTCAAGCGCCTGTGGATCGAGGCCGCCTCGGACATCGCGAAGGAGTACTACGCCTCGGTCACATTCGACCGCAGCGCGAAGATGCCCCTCATAATGCTCTCGGCGATGGGCGGTATGGACATCGAGGCCGTGGCCGTGGACCACCCCGAGGCTCTCGCACGCCTTCACGTGGACCCGCTGATCGGATTCCAGCCGCACCACGGACGATGGCTCGTGTACCACGCCGGCATCGACGAGGGAGCCCAAAGGGGCGTGCTCGAGGCCCTGATGCAGGCCTACCAGGCCTTCATCGACCTTGAGGCCACGCTCATCGAGATCAACCCGCTCATCTGGACGACGGACGGTCGCGTGGTGGCTCTGGACGCCAAGGTGTCCATCGACAACAACGCGCTCTTCCGCCATCCGGACCTCGCCGAGTTGCAGGAGAGCGTCACCGATGACCCGCAGGAGCGCATGGCACAGGAGCGGGGCGTCACCTATGTGAAGCTCGACGGCGACATCGGCATCATGGGCAACGGGGCCGGCATCGTGATGAGCAGCCTCGACGTGGTGGCCCTCGCCGGTGGCAAACCCGCCAACTTCTTGGACGCGGGCGGCGGATCGAACGCCGACGAGGTGGCCACGGCGCTCGAGGTCCTCCTGTCCGACCCCAAGGTGAAATCCCTGATGATCAACATCTTCGGCGGGATCACCCGCTGTGACGAGGTGGCTGAGGGTCTTCTTACGGCACTCGACACGCTAGGCGCCACACTCCCGATCGTCGTACGCCTCGACGGAACCGCCGCAGAGGCAGGACGAGCGATCCTCGCCGACCGCGCTCCCGCCAACGTGGTGCTCGAATCCACAATGCTCTCGGCCGCCAAGCGCGCCGTCGAACTCGCGAAGGAGGCCGCATGAGCATCCTGATCGACGAGACCACCCGCCTGGTGGTGCAGGGCGTCACCGGGCGTGAGGGGCAGTTCCACACGCTCCGCAACAAAGCGTACGGAACCAACGTCGTCGCCGGTGTCACCCCCGGCAAGGCCGGACAGAACGTCGAGGGCATCCCGGTCTTCAACACCGTGCGTGATGCGGTGGAGGCCACGGGCGCCAACACGTCCATGATCTTCGTTCCGCCGCGCTTCGCGACGGACGCCATCTACGAGTCCCTCGATGCCGGGGTGGACCTCACTATCTGCATCACCGAGGGCATCCCGGCGCACGACATGATGCGCATCTGCACGCACCTCCAGCGCGGTGACCAGACGCTCATCGGTCCCAACTGCCCGGGCATCATCAGCCCCGGTAAGGCGACCGTGGGCATCATGCCCACCGACGTCTTCACCCCGGGCCGCGTGGGCATCATCAGCCGCTCTGGCACGCTCACATACCAGATCTCGAAGGAGATCGGTGACCTCGGAATCGGGCAGAGTTCGGTCGTGGGCATCGGCGGCGATCCCATCGTCGGCTCGTCGTTCATCGACATCCTTCAACGGTTTGAAGACGACCCCGACACCGACCTCGTGGTGCTGGTCGGTGAAATCGGCGGCGACGAAGAGGAGAAGGCCGGTCGGTTCATCTCCGAGACCATGAGCACCCCGGTGATCGGGTACATCGCGGGCTTCCAGGCCCCTCCCGGCAAGCAGATGGGCCACGCCGGCGCCATCATCACCGGCTCGTCGGGGACCGCCCAGGGCAAGAAGGACGCCCTTGAGGCGATGGGCATCAAGGTGGGTACCAACCCCACCGAGGTCGCCGAACTGGTGAAGACACACATCGGCTAGCCCGCTGCCCCCTCCCCGGACGCACAGGCGACCGGGGAGGGGGCACGTCTAGACTGTCGCCTCGTGCCTGACGTCATTTCGTTCGCCCGCGGTGCCCCAGCCCCCGAGGCCCTTGACGGCGATCTCATCGCCCGCTGTACGAGTGAGGCCCTCGCCGCCGATCCCACGGTCGTCCTGTCCTACGGAACCGGTGGGGGCTACCCGCCACTGCGCGAGTGGCTGGCGACGCACCACGGCACCACCGCCGATCGGGTGCTCATCACCAACGGCTCCCTCGAGGGGTACGTGTTCCTGCTCGAGACGTTCCTTGCGCCGGGCGACCTTATCGCCCTCGAGGCGCCCACCTACGACCGGGCCCTGTTGCAAGCCCGAATCCACGGCATGGAGATCCTCCCCATCCCCATGCAGTCGGACGGAATGGACGTGGACGTCCTCGCCGCCGCCTGTTCCGCCGGTCACGTTCCGAGGTTGGTCTACACCATCCCCAACTTCCACAATCCGGCGGGCACGACGATTTCGGCCGAGAAGCGCCGAGCGCTCATCGCCCTGGCCGAGCAGTACGACTTCTGGATCCTCGAGGACGACCCGTACGGTCGCCTGCGGTTCGAGGGCGAGGACATCGCGGGCATCTACGACATGGCGGGGCCCGACCGCGTCATGTTCTCATCCTCGTTCTCAAAGACCCTCGCTCCCGGCCTGCGCGTGGGCTACCTGGTCGCCCCTCCCGATCTCGTCGCACAACTCGTGACGCGCGCCAACCAGACGTACATCTCGCCCGCGCACCTGCCCGAGGCCGCGGTGTTCTACATCTGCGCGGGCGGTCTGCTCGAACCCAACATCGTTCGGGTCACCGACCTCATGCGGGTACGCCGTGACGCGATGGCCGCCGGTCTGGTCCACCTCCCCACCGGGACGCGGTGCGTTCCGCCCGAGGGTGGTTTCTTCATGTGGGCCGAACTGCCCGACGGCATCTCTGCCGATGCGCTGTTGCCGAGGGCTCAGGAGGCCGGGGTCATCTACGTGGCCGGGTCCGCCTGCTTTACCTCTGGGCATGAGAACACGATGCGCCTCGCCTATTCCGGAGTCTCCCTGGCCGAGATCACCGAGGGCATGGAGCGCCTCGGCCAGGTCCTCCGCACAGCCGGGTAGCGACGGACCCCGACGGGGGTCATTCCCCCGCGCCCTGCCCTCACCCATTGTGTGCGCGGACACATGTCACCCAGTCCGATCGTGGGGACGCTGCTAGGTTGATTCGCATGCACGACAATCACGGTCATGCCCCCGCCCGCAGAATCGGCGGCGCCCCGTCAGCGAACAGGCGACTCGCCGCATCCTGACCCGCCGCTTCATCGCGGCCAGCGCGATTCTCCTCGTGGCCTCCTCCCCCGGGGTTGCTGCGCCTCTCTCGCGTAACGACGTGCTGGCGCGCACCCTCAACGGCCACACGGCTCAGCAGATCGTGCGCGAGGCCTTCCCGGGCAGCCAGTTACAGCAACGACCCCCAACAACGATCAAGGTTCTGATCGCCGATCAGGCACCGAGCGTCGTGATGTCCGGCCAGACGGTGTTGCGCCTGGTCGACGAGGGACGGAAGGGCGCGACGGGCACGCTGGTGCCCATCGGCCATCGCATCATCGTGCAGCGCTCACGGACCGCCTTCACGGTGACCGATCTCGACCAACCGGGAGCGAGACCGTCGATGATGCGCGGCCCCGTGCGCATGGACTCCGGGGACGCCGAGACCGGGATCCGCATGGCCACCCCGCTCGACCGCCGTTTCCGCGGCACGCTGCGTGTGACGAAAAGCGACGGGCTCAAGGTCGCGGTGGTCAACCAGACCACCACCGAGGACTACATCCGCGGCGTGCTCGCCGGTGACATGCCACCCGAGTGGGGCGACCGGGCACCGGTGGCGCTCGTCGTCGGCGCGGTCGCCGCTCGCTCTCGTGCGCTCGCGGCCGTTGCCACCCGGAAGGGGGCCTTCAACGTCACGTCCGACGACCCCCTCTACTTGGGGCTCGACGGTGAGCGACCGCAGACCAACGCGGCCGTGGACGGCAGCACGGGCTGGACCGTTACGCTCGCCAACCACCCCTTTGAGGCCTCGTTCCCGGTGATACCCGGTGACGTAACGGTCTTCGCGCCAACCCTCGGGGCGCCCGATCAGGTGGCCGCCGGTCCGAACACGCGGGTACCGGGGTGGCGGCCGGGTTTGGGTGGCGCAGCCGTGCAGATGACCATGGGTTTCCGGGGGACGCCGTACCGGTGGGGCGGCTCCAAGCCCGGCGGCTTCGACTGCTCCGGCCTCCTCTACTTCGTGTACGGGAAACTCGGTATGCGCCTGCCCCGCGTGGCCGAGGATCAGGCGCACGTGGGCACGTACGTGCCATGGGCCAACCTGCTCCCGGGTGACGCCGTCTTCTTCGCCGACTCGTCCGGATACATCCACCACATGGGCCTCTACATCGGCGGCGGAAAGATGGTCCACGCCCCCCAAACGGGCGATGTGGTCAAGGTCTCTGCCATCACCACCGGCCACTACGCAGAGCAGTTTGCGGGTGGGCGGCGCTACTCGCCCTAGGCCACCCCGGACAATGGGGGTCGAACGGCCCTCGGTGAGGGACATCCTCAGGGACATTTCACCGCAGTCCGGAGGGCGTCCCTGCGATAGCCTCTCGCGAAGCGGAAACGCTCTCAACCCATCGGAGATACGGACACAGTGCGCACACACGACGTTGTTGTTGTCGGTGCCGGCCTCGCGGGAATGCGGGCGGCGATCGCCGCTCACGAGGCAGGCGTCGACGTCGCCCTCGTGACCAAACTGCATCCCGTCCGGAGTCACTCGGGAGCTGCTCAGGGCGGAATCAACGCCGCGCTGGGCAACGAGACCGACGACAACACCGACAACCACACCTTCGACACCGTCAAGGGTGCCGACTACATCGGCGACCAGGACGCCATCGAGATGCTGTGCGAGCGCGCTCCGCGCGAGATCTACCAACTGGAGCACTGGGGTGCCGTTTTCTCCCGCCAGGAGGACTCCGGGAAGATCGCCCAGCGATCGTTCGGCGGCGCCGGCTTCCCGCGCACCTGCTTCGCGGCCGACCTCACGGGTCTGGTAATCCTGCACACGCTCTACACGGTGTGCGTGAAGTACGACATCCCGACCTACGAGGAGTGGTTCGTCACGGACCTCGTGACCGACGACAACGGCAACGCGGTCGGCGTGGTCGCCTACGACATGATCCACGGCACCATCGAGACCATCGGGGCGAAGGCTGTGGTCATGGCCACGGGCGGCGCGGGTCGTGTGTACCGCCCGTCCACCAACGCACACGCCTCCACCGGTGACGCGATGAGCCTGGCGCTCCGCAAGGGCGTGCCGCTCAAGGACATGGAGTTCATGCAGTTCCACCCCACCACCCTCGCCGCCAACGGGGTGCTGGTGACGGAGGGGGCGCGTGGAGAGGGCGGGTACCTCCTGAACAAGGACGGGGACCGGTTCATGACCAAGTACGCCCCCAACAAGCTGGAACTGGCGTCGCGTGACGTCGTCTCCCGCGCGGTGGCCACCGAGATCATGGAGGGCCGCGGCATCGACGGCTGCGTGCTCCTCGACCTGCGCCACCTGGGCCGCGACCGCATCATGGAGCGACTGCCGCAGATCCGCGAGTTGGCGATCGCCTTCGCGGGCACCGACCCCATCAACGAACCGATCCCCATCCGGCCCGGTGCGCACTACCACATGGGTGGAGTGCACGTGGACAGCTGGGGCGCCGCGCCGCACATGCCGGGGCTCTTCGCCGCCGGGGAGTGTGCCTGCGTGTCGGTTCACGGCGCCAACCGCCTAGGTGGCAACTCGTTGCTTGAGGCCGTGGTGTTCGGCGCCCGCACCGGTGAGGCCTCGGCGACCTACGCCCGGGACGCCCCGGAACCCACGGTGTCGAGCAACGCGGCCGCCGAGACCCAGCAGCGCATCGAGGACCTGCTCGCCCGTGAGAACGGACCGCGGCAGAGTGAGATCCGCGACGAACTGTCAGACGTGATGCAGGAGAAGGTGGGCGTGTATCGCTCGGGCCCGGTGCTCGAAGAGGCCAAGCGCACCGTCACGGAACTGCGGGAGCGGTTCCAAGGTGTCGTCGTTGGCGACAAGGGCCGTACGTTCAACACCGACCTCATCCACACCATCGAAACCGGCTACCTGCTAGACCTCGCCGACTGCATGGTGACTGGCGCCATCGCGCGCACCGAGAGCCGTGGCGCCCACGCGCGCACCGACTTCACCGAGCGCGACGACGAGAACTGGATGAAGCACACCCTCGCGTATCTTGATGACGGCGAAATCCGCCTCGACTACTCCGAGGTGACCATGACCAAGTACGAGCCCCAGGTGAGGACCTACTGATGCCGTCGACCACGTTCCGCATCTTCCGGTATCAGCCGGACTCGGGGGAGACCGAGTCGTACCACCAAGACTTCATCCTCGATCACGAGGAGAAGACCACCGTCCTCGACGCCGTCCTGCGCATTCAGAACGAGCAAGACGGCACACTGGCCGCGCGCTACTCGTGCCGCAGCGCAATCTGTGGCTCATGTACCTGCAAGGTCAACGGCAAGACCGTGCTCGCGTGTATGACCCAGGTCGAGGACGTCAAGGCCGAGTACGGCGAGACGGTGCTCCGGATCGACCCCATCGGCAACTTCGCGCCCATCAAAGACTTGGTTGTGGACCTGACCCCGTTCTGGGACAAGTTCCGGGCGATCAAGCCGTTTCTCATCCCGGATGGCCCGGCTCCCGAGAAGGAGCGCTTGGTGCCGAAAGCGGCGATGGAGAAGATCGCCCGCGAGAGCGCGTGCATCCTCTGCGCCGCCTGCTCCTCGGAGTGCAACTCGCTGGCTGCCGACCCCGAGTTCGTCGGTCCGGCGGCGTTCGCTTGGGGGTACCGCTTCGCCGCGGACGAGCGCGACGCCGAGCGGAAGTCGCGCGCGAAGCTCTACTCGGGTGAACACGGCGTGTGGGACTGCACCCGGTGCATGTTCTGCAACGAGCGCTGTCCCAAGGGCGTCAACCCGCGCGACGCCATCGAGAAACTCGGTGCCATCGCGTTTCAGGAAAAGGTCACCAGCGACAAGGGTGCCCGTCACGCCAAGGCGTTCCTCATCTCCATGCGCACCGGGGGCAAGTTGAACGAGCTCCTCATCGCTCCGTACACCGACCCGATCGGCTCGCCGTTCAACGCGCCGTTGGCGCTGCGGATGGCCCGGAGGGGTAAGTTGCCGAAGTCTCCCTTCACCCACAAGGTGGACAACTTCGACCAAGTCAAGAAGCTCGTCAAGAACGTCAAGGAGACGATCTGATGGCGCACCGGTTCGCGTACTACCCCGGCTGTGTGGCCGAGTTCAGTTCGAAGGAACTCAACGCCACCACCAAGGCACTGGCACCGCTCCTCGACATCGAGCTCCTCCCCATGCCCAACGCCACCTGCTGTGGCGCGGGCGACATCGCCGAGGCCAAGCCCAACCTGTACCTCACGCTCAACGTCCGGATCCTCTCGGAGGCGGAGGAGATGGGTGCCGACATCCTCACCATCTGCAACGTGTGCACGCTCAACCTCCGTCGTGCGAACAAGATGGTGAAGGAGGACCCCCGCCTGCTCGAGCAGGTCAACGGGGAGCTCGTCACCGCCGGTGGTCGTCCGTACCAGGGAACCATCGAGGTGACACACCTCCTGTGGTTCCTCGCCACCGAAGAGGGGCTGTCGCTCCTCGAACAACGTGGCCCGCGTGGCCTCAACGGCCTCCGGGTGGCCCCGTACTACGGCTGCCAGTTGCTCCGGCCGTCGTCGGTGATGGGCTTCGAGGATCCGGACCGCCCGCAGTCGCTCGAGCGCCTCATCACAGCCCTCGGCGGAGAGGTGGCCGACTACGAAGGCAAGAGTCGCTGCTGCGGCTTCCCCATCATCCTCGCGCGCGAGCAGGTGGCCCTCAAGGAGTCGCACGTGGCCCTCTCGGGTGCTCGTGACGCCGGGGCGCAGGCCATGGTGACGCCCTGTCCGCTCTGTCATCTGGCGATGGACGCCTACCAGCGGAAGACTGAGCAACTCATGGGCGAGACGTACTCCATGCCCGTGCTCCACCTTCCGCAACTCATCGGCCTGGCCCTCGGCATCGACACCAAGCAGATGGAGTTCAAGCGCCACATGGTGAACGTGGACGAGGTACTCGCCACCGTCGGCGCGTAGACGCCGCAACGTTCTGAGACCCCGAGGGCCCAAGCGGGGCGCCGGGCCCTTCGGGGTGGTGCACTGGTGGCGGAAAGCCCCGGTGTCAGACACCTGCGCGCCATGGACCGCCCCCACACCGCGACCGAGTACGGTCTGGTGGCATCGATGCAGGCAGGCCGACCACCGTAGCCGACCTGCTCGACTTCCTTGCCGAAGGGCCCGACGCGCCAGAGTACGGCGTCGCCGAGTAGCCCGTCGGGGCGATCAACTGGCAGACGGAATCTGATCGATTGGCACGATTCGGCGCTCGAGAGGAACCGATGAAACGCGCGTGAGGCCGACCGACACGATCCCGAACGGGATACCGATAATCGTGATGTACCGGGCACCGATACGGGCCCGGGCAGGCATAACTACCGCACCGCAGTCCGAGCGAAAACCGAGCTAGGCGGTGGTGGCGAGTATCGTTGCTACTGGGAGCAACAGTGATCTGGGCGGCGCCGTATGGCGACCGTTTATCGCCGTTACACGGTGTGGGAGTTCCGGCACGGGCCCTAATGCCAATGTCCGCTGGTGGAGGCGGTGCCGCCGTCATGCTCAGTCCATGTTCATGCCACCCGCGCCCTCGTTGCCCTTGTCGCCATGCACTGGCATCGTGATCTGCCCATCTGACCGCTCCGGAGGGGCTGCCGCTGAGAAGCTGATGCTGTTGGGCATGTTCCCGACGGGGATTCGGGCGACGACCGTCATCTCCGTCAGGTCGAGAACCCTCGGGGTTGCCGTCTCCCATCACACGCTCGGAGTGATCCCTACAGCCAGCCGTTCATTACGAGGCTCTCGGCGATCTGCACCGCGTTGGTGGCCGCACCCTTTCGCAGGTTGTCGGACACCACCCACATGGCTAGGCCACGGGGATGGGAGGCATCAGCACGGATGCGGCCGATGAAAACTTCGTCACGGCCCTCGGCCTCGCGGGCAAGGGGGTACACGTTGGCACGGGGCTCATCGAGGACCACCGCGCCCGGGGCCAGCATGAGGATCTCCCGTGCCCGCTCCGCAGTGATGGGCTCGGTCGTCTCGATGTGCACAGCCTGCGAGTGCGAACGGATAACCGGTACGCGCACGCACGTGGCCGACACGGCGAGGCCCGGACGGTGGAGCATCTTGCGCGTCTCGTCGGCCACCTTCATCTCCTCGCCGGTGTACCCCGAGACATCGAACACGTCGATGTGGGGGATGACGTTGAAGGCAATGGGGTGCGGATACACAGCCGGAGGAGGCTCGTCGCCCGCAAGGTTCCCTGCGATCTGCCGGCGTAGCTCCTCGATGGCGCTCTGGCCGGTACCGCTGACCGACTGATACGACGACACGATGACGCGCTCGATCCCCACGGCGTCCGCCAAGGGCTTGAGCGCCACCACGAGCGGTGCGGCAACGCAGTTGGGGTTGGCGATGATCCCCTGGTGGCCCGCGATGTCCGACTCGTTGACCTCGGGTACCACGAGGGGCACGAGGGGGTCCATCCGGAACGCGGACGAGTTGTCGATGACCACGGCACCGGCTTCCACCGCCGCTGGCGCGAACGCCTGCGCCCGCTCCGCGCCGGCCGCGAAGAGTGCAATCTGGATGTTCTGAAACGAGTCCTCGGTGAGGGTTTGCACCTCAAACGGCTTGCCGAGGTACTCCACGATGCGTCCCGCGCTGCGGGCGGAGGCGAGGGGCCGGAGTTCGGTCACGGGGAACCCCCGCTCCTCGAGCACCCGAATCATGGTGCTGCCCACGGCGCCGGTGGCACCGACGATGGCAACGTTAAACACCCCGACGCTCCGCCTCACTGGCGAGGTCGAAGGCCTCGTGCAAGGAACGTACGGCGCGGTCGACCTCGCTCCGGGCGATCACCACCGTGATGCGGATGGTCGAGGTGTCGATCATCTGGATGTTGATGCCCTCATTCGCCAGCACACGGAACATCGTGGCCGCGATCCCCGGGTTGGACCGCATCCCCTCGCCCACAAGGGTGACCTTTCCGATCTGGTCGTCCGAGCGGACCTCACGGTAGGGCAGATGCGCGCGCAGTCCCTCGACCACGCCGAGCGCCGTGCGAAGGTCCGGGAGGGGCACGGTGAACGAGAGATCGGCGCGTCCATCCACCCCGATGTTCTGGATGATGGTGTCCACGTTGATCAGCGCGTCGGCGAGCGCGGTGAACACCGTTGCGGCGACACCGGGCTGGTCCTCCACCCCGAGTAGTGAGATCTTGGCCTCATCGCTCTTGTGAGCGATGCCGGACACGAATGCCCTCTCCATCACGGGAGTCTCCTTGGTGATCCAGGTTCCCTCCTCGGGCGCGAACGTCGAGCGCACGTGGAGCGGTACGTCATGGGTACGGGCAACCTCGACCGAGCGCAGGGCGAGGACCTTGGAGCCGGACGCTGCCATCTCGAGCATCTCCTCGTGGCTCACAACGGGAATCTTGCGCGCACGCGGTTCGATGCGTGGGTCGGCGGTGAACACACCGGTCACGTCGGTGTAGATCTCGCACACGTCGGCCCGGAGCGCGACCGCGAGCGCGACCGCCGTGGTGTCACTGCCGCCCCGTCCGAGCGTGGTCACGTTCTTCTCGGTGGACATCCCCTGAAACCCGGCCACCAGCACGATGTGGCCCTGTCCCAACTGGTCGTGCAAGCGCTCAGGGTTGACCTCGATGATCTTCGCCTTGGTGTGCGAGGTGTCGGTGAGAATGCCGGCCTGCGACCCCGTGAACGATGCGGCCTCGTGCCCCAGGTCGTGGAGCGCCATGGCCATGAGCGCACATGACACCCGCTCACCCGTGGACAAGAGCATGTCCATCTCGCGCGGAGCCGGCGTCGAGGAGAGCGCATCCGCCATCGCCACCAGGCCATCGGTGGTCGTGCCCATTGCGGACAGCACGGCGACCACGTCGTCGCCGCCCTCACGGGCGTCCGCGATGCGACGTGCGACGATGCGGATCTTCTCGATATCGGCGACCGACGAGCCACCGAACTTCATAACCCTGATGGGAATCGGAACCTCCTCGTGCCGGGCCAGCGGGCGATTGTAGTGCCGATGCCCACTGCAGTGCCGCACTGCGCCGACGGGGTACGTACACTGAGGCCCATGGGAGTGCTCCGACGCATGAGCGAGAAGGGAGGCGACAGCAGTCGCCTCAAGTGGGTCGGGATCGGCCTCGTGCTCGGCTTTGCGTGGGGCACCGTCATGTGGGGCATCACCGGGGCCGCCGGTAACTGGACGGTGTGGCTCTACCTGTCCCTCACCATGGCCATGATCGGCGGCGGCATTGCCGCCATCTTCGGTGCCATGAACGCACGCAAGCGCGGTGAGCGTGTGTCACCCCGCATCGCCACCCCCGATGCCGCCGCCGCCAAGGCCGTCGCCAAGGCCGAAAAGGCCGCCGACAAGGCCGCGGCAAAGCAGGCCTACGACGAGCAGAAGCGCTCACACTGACGTTCGCGGTGCCCCGTGTGCCCGACGGGGCAAGCGGAGGGGGCCGCGGTCCCCTATCCTCAACCTGTGACCGTGCTAGGCGGGGAGCTAGCGGTGCCCTGTATCCGCAATCCGCTACAGCGGGGCTGAATTCCCGCCCGAGGGTTCTACTCGGAGGCACGGACTCGGATGACGAAGCGTTGAAGGCGAGGTCCCATTCGGTGGGCGACCGTGAATCAGGTCAGGTCCGGAAGGAAGCAGCCTTAAGCGGATCCGACCACGCGCAGTGGGGCCCCCTCGCCGGAGCCAAGTCGCCGAGTACCACCTCCCGGCAGATATTCGACGGTGGGTGCACGGTCACACCTTTTCCCTCGTGACAGATCCCGGACAGAGCCTCTACAACCGCCACCGTCCCCGCCGCTTCGAGGATCTCGTCGGCCAGGAGCATGTGGCACGCACACTGTCGAACGCCCTCGAGCGCGGCACCATCGCGCACGGCTTCCTGTTCTCGGGTCCACGCGGCACGGGCAAGACCACGACGGCCCGCATCCTCGCACGGTGCCTCAATTGTCAGTCGTTCCCAGCGCCCACGGCCACGCCGTGTGGCACGTGCGACTCGTGCGTCCGCATTGGCCGGGACGGCTGGCTCGACGTCATCGAGGTCGACGCCGCATCGAGCGCCCGACGCATCGACGAGATGCGCGAGTGGCTCGAGAGTGTGCGCTACGCACCCGTGGCGTCGCGCTATCGCGTCACCATCATGGACGAGGCCCACCAGATTCAGGAGGGTGCGGCCAGCGCCCTTCTCAAGACGCTGGAGGAGCCGCCCCCGCAACTGGTGGTCATCCTCTGCACCACACACCCGTGGGCCATCATGCCCACCATCCGCTCACGCCTGCAGACGTACACCCTGCGCCGCCCGGGGGTGGCCAACCTGCTCACCGTTCTGGAACGAGTGGCGAACAAGGAGGGCATCGACACCACACCCCAGGCCCTCGACCTCGTGGCGCGCGCGGCCGACGGTTCGTACCGCGATGCCCTCGGCCTACTCGATCAGATCGCCACCTTCGGCGGTGGCACCGTGACCATGGCCGACGCCCTCGATCTGCTGGGTATGGTGAGCCGAGAGACCCTGTTCGATCTCGTTGACCTGATGGCACAGGGCGACGCCGCAGGAGCGTTCGAACTGCTCGAGTCGGCGCTGGATGGCGGAGCCGACCCGGAGGAACTCATGCGGGGGCTGATGTCCCACCTCCGACACGCCTGCCTGTTGCAGCAGGGTGCCCAAGCACGTGAGGAGTGGGCACTGGCCCCGGAGGAACTCGGCCGGCTGCACGCTCAGGCGAACCAGCTCAGCCCCGTCCAGGTGATCCGTGCCATCGACCTCCTCGCCGACGCCCAGGTACGCATCCGGCACGGACAGGCGGACCCTCGTATTCAACTGGAGTTGGTGGCGGCCAAACTCTCCCGACCGTTCCTCGACCCGGGTATCGAAGGCCTCGCCGCTCGCCTTGAGGCCCTCGAACGCGGCCACGTGGCACCCACCGGCACCACCGCCCGGACCGTCGTCGTCTCCGCCCCCACGACCACGCCCCACCCCGTCCCACCGGCGCCGGGCGCCGAGGGTGACGGGCACGAGGCGGCGCCACCCGACGGCACACTGGCGCCGGGCACCGAGGGGGACGCACCGGACCCCGTCGTACCCGACCCCCCGCACCCCCGGGAGCCCGTACCGGCGGACACCGAGCACATCAGCCGTGCCTGGCCGCGCATCCTTGGGATCTTCGAGCAGCAGTCACCGCACCTGCATGCCTTCCTTCAGGGATCACAGGTCACGTCCGTGGAGGGCGGACGGCTCACCATCGCCGTCTCGGGAACCGTGGCCGTGGCCATGCTGTCGCGGCCCGATGAGCGAACCGGGATCGCCACCGTGGTCAGTGACCTGTGCGGCACGCCAATCGAGGTCCTCCTGGTTGACATGGCTGGGACGTCGTCTGCGGGAGCACGGGGACGCAGGGGGCCCGAGGGTTCGGCGGAGGACGGGCCCGTGGACCACCAGCGGATCATCGAGGATATCCGTGCCGCATTCGACGCCGAGGTGATCGACACCCGGCCGACCGACCCCAGGGGAAAATGAGCATGGCGATGAACCAGCAGAAGATGATGAAGCAGATGCAGAAACTCCAGGAGGACATGGCCCGGGTTCAGGTGGAGTTGCAGACCGAGACCGTGTCGGCATCCGCCGGAGGCGGTTCCGTCACCGCCACGGCGTCCGGGGCCCTCGAACTCATAAGCATCCAAATCGACCCGGCCGCGGTGAACCCGGACGACGTGGAGATGCTGCAGGACGTCGTCGTGGCCGCCGTCAACGAAGCCCTTCGCGCGGCGCAGGAGTTGGCCAACCAGCGCCTCGGCGTCGTCACTGGCGGGCTGAGCGGGCTCGGCCTGCCGGGATTCTGAGAGCGACCCGCCCCCATGGCGTCAATCCTCACCCCGTCCGTTGACGCGCTGGTGGCCGAGCTTGCCCGGCTGCCGGGCATCGGGCCACGCACCGCCCAGCGTCTGGCGTTCCATCTGTTGAAGGCGCCATCCGACCGCCCGCGGGTCCTCGCGGAGGCCATCACCGCCGTCGTCGAACGTATCCGACCGTGTACCGAATGCTTCTCCTTCGCGGAAGGTGACCTGTGCCCGGTGTGCGCTGACCCGCGGCGCGACTCCACCGTGATCTGCGTGGTGGAGGAGCCATCGGCCATCATCGCGATCGAGCGGACCCACGAGTTTCGGGGGCGCTACCACGTGCTGGGGGGCGCACTCTCTCCCATCGACGGCGTGGACCCCGACAATCTCCGCATCGTGGAACTCGACCGCCGCATCGAGCGCGACGGTGTCACCGAGCTCGTGATCGCCACCAACCCCACCATGGCGGGTGAGGCCACGGCGCTTTACCTCGCTGACCGCGTCCGCGATCGCGTCCGGGTGACGCGCCTCGCGAGCGGGCTGCCGGTCGGCGCCGACGTGGAGCACGCCGACGAACTCACCCTCGGCCGTGCGCTGCTGGGGCGCCGCGAGATCTAACGCGGGCCGCCCGGCACCGTCGTCGCAGGTGACACCCCCCACGCGGCACTCATGGGGGGCCGCCGCCGGATCGCGGCCGCCGCCGAGCCACGCGGTGGCCCTCACCCCAAAGGGAAGTACAGGGAGTTACCGAGGCCGTAGCTGGTCGGCAGCGCCGCGACCGACTACGCCACATCGCCGGGCCGCGTGCACAGGATGCACCGACCGTACGTGGCGATGCACGCAGGGATGGCGGCATGGGAGTGCACGACCCACTTCGCCGGTCCGATAGAGCCGGTGGTGGCCAGCATGCAGCACCGCCCGCCGTGGCGGGTGGTGCGGGCGGGCGGCTCGCACCGCCGGTGAGCCCTACAGCGGCTACCTCATCCGAGCGCGTGGTGGCGGAGCACGCGAGGCCGTCGCGGTCCGTGATGAGAAATACGGCGCCCCGAGATCCCGCGCGACATGCACGATCGGACGACCGGACTCCAGCACCAACCTAGTGCCGCGCTCCAACAACTCTTGTGGGTACTTCCTAGGACGTGACATGAAAGAGACCTTCCTTCTTCGAGGAACAAACCCTCGAAACACGGTCTCCGTCAAACTCAGCCTGGCTCAGCGAACGTTTCTCACAACTTGACGAAATCGGTTCTCAATAACGTGGCAAACCGGTCTCATCAAAATGACGTCTCACATGCGGTCGAATGGTTCCGGCAGCGGGAGCCCGCGCACGTCGAGCACCTGTCGGGGCGACCGATGGGGGCATCGCCATCACCGGCGCCGTATCGGGGCCGCATTCGCACGTGCATGCGCCCGCCTCATCCGGCATCACTACCGCGACGCATTCCACCTGCGGGACGAACGGTTCGGGTACGAACGGGGCTGCGGGGCCGGGCTACCATTGCCCGGCACAATGTCTCCGCCCCGCCGTACCAAGATCGTCGCGACCCTCGGGCCCGCGACCGACGACATGGTCGTCCTCCGTGCGATGGTGCGCGCGGGGATGGACGGCGCACGTATCAACTGCTCGCACGGAACACGTGAGGACTGGCTGCGCCGGGCGCATCAGGCCCGCGATGCCGCGGCGAGCGCGGGGAACCACATCGCCGTCATGTTCGACCTGCAGGGCCCGAAGATCCGCCTCGATGCGGCCTGTCGTCGGTTCGACCTGCGGGAGGGCGACGAGGTGCGAGTGGTGGGGAGCGCCAGGGCCCCCGGTGCCACCAACGCGCTGATCGTCGATTGGCCCGACGTGGTGGACGCGGCGGTGCCCGGTCAGTCGGAGTTGATCATCGGCGACGGCGCTCCACGGATCGCCATCACCGGTCGTGCCCGCGGCGCCCTCGTGGGTACCTGCATCATCCCGGGCGCGGCTCTTCCCCGGCGCGGTGCGTTCATGACCCACGCGTATGTGGAGCGTATGGCGCTGAGCGACAAGGACCGTGCCGACGTACAGACGGCCATTGAGGCCGGCGCCGACTTCATCGCGCTGTCGTTCGTCAACGAGGCCGGTGACATCGAGGATCTCCGCCACCTCCTCCGTGGCACCGGCATCCGCATCATCGCCAAGATCGAGACGCTCGCGGCCATCGACCACCTCGACGACATCGTGGCGGTATCCGACGGGATCATGGTGGCCCGCGGCGATCTGGGCGTGGAGGTGGGTGTGCCCCGCGTCCCCCTGCTGCAAAAGCGCATCATCCGCGCAGCGGGCGTGGCCGGGAAGCTGGTCATCACCGCGACGCAGATGCTCGAATCCATGAGCGATTCCCCGGAGCCCACGCGCGCGGAAGCATCGGACGTTGCGAACGCCGTCATCGACGGAACGTCGTGCGTCATGCTCTCCGGGGAGACGGCCACGGGCCGCTACCCCGTGGAGGCCGTCACGCAGATGGCCGCGATCGCGCAGCACGCCCAGGACGGCGTCCACCCGATTCTCGTGGATACGAGCACGGCCACCGGGTCGGTGGCCGAATCGGTCGTCCAGGCCGCGGTCATGTTGGCCCGCAGCATCAAGGCCGCCGCGCTCGTCATCCCCACCACCACCGGGGCCTCGGCCCGCGCCGCCGCCAAGTTTCGCCCGCGTCGTCCCATCGTGGCGCTCTGCGGCGACGCCCGTATCGCACGTCAGTTGATCCTCGAGTGGGGGGTCATCCCCGAACCGCTCAGTCCGCGACCCGATGAGCCCATCGATGCACTGGTGGAGCGTTCGCTGCTGCGAGCCCAGCGCACGCTCGCGATCCCCGATGGCGAGCGCGTGGTGCTCACCAGCGGCCCTCAGGTGGCGCAGCCGGGTGCCACGAGCCTCATCGCCGTGCACCGCCTAGGCACCTCGCCCGAGGGCTGAGCGCCCCGCGGCCTAGTGCCCGAGGCCGGCCACGTTCAGCACGATCACGCCCACGATGATCATCGCGATGCCGCTAATGCGAGCGAGTGTCGCGGGGTCGTGGAACACCCAGATGCCCAGCGCGGCCGTTCCGGCGGCACCGATTCCCGTCCACACGGCGTACGCGGTGCCGATGGGGAGGCTCCTCAGCGCGAGGGACAACAGGCCGAAGCTGAGAATGGCACAGGCGGCGAAGCCGACGGTGGGCCAGAGGCGCGTGAAGTTCTCAGAGAGTTTGAGGAGAGTCGCAAAGGCGACCTCAAGGAGTCCGGCGGTGATCACGAGAAGCCATGCCATCGGTAGGAAAGTGTGCCACGTGCCCTCGGGCGCTAGCGTGGGATGTGCCCCGGATGCACGTGGAGGAGCCCGATGTCCTTCGATCTGAAATCACTGGTCGCCGACCGGATTGGCGAGAACTACGAACTGCACGAGCGGTACGTCAATCCGACACTCGTCGACGTGTTCCGCACCATCGGCTTCGACCGCGTGTACACCCGGGGCGAGGGCGCGTATCTCTGGGACGACGCCGGTGAGCGATACCTCGACATGCTCGGTGGATTCGGGGTGGCGGCGGTGGGGCGTAACAACCCCGTGGTGGCCGGTGCCATCCGCGACGTGCTCGACATGGACCTGCCCAACATGGTGCAGATGGACTGCGCCCTGCTCTCGGGGCTCTTGGCCGAAGCCCTCGTCGCACGCACTCCGCCCCACCTCGACGCCGTGTACTTCTGCAACTCCGGTACCGAGTCGGTGGAAGCCGCTCTCAAGTTCGCGCGGGCGGCCACGGGCCGCGACCGGTTTGTGCACTTCGCGGGTGGCTGGCACGGACTGACCCTCGGCGCGTTGTCGACCATGGGGTCGAACGACTTCCGCGAGGGTTTCGGCGACCTGCTGCCGGGGGATGAGGTAGCGGTGGGTGACCTCGCGGCGCTCACGGCGATCCTCGGCCGCGAGCAGACGGCCGCGGTGATCGTGGAGTGCATCCCCAGTCACAGCGTGCGCATGCCCCCCGAGGGCTTCCTGCGCGACGTGCAGGACCTCTGCCGGGCACATGGCACGCTGCTCATTTGCGACGAGGTCGCCACGGGCTACGGGCGCACGGGCCGGATGTTCGCGTTCGAGCACTTCGGGCTCGAGCCCGACATCATCAGCACCAGCAAGGCGCTCTCGGGTGGCGCCGTGCCGGTGGCCGCAATGATCTGTCGGCGAGAGATCTACTCGGCGGTATTCAATCGTATGGACCGCTGCTGGGTGCACTCGTCGAGCTTCGGCCGTAACAACCTGGCCATGGCCGCCGGCCTCGCCACCCTCGCCGTGCTCGACGAGTCCGATCTGGTAGCCCGCAGCGCCACCATGGGTGCCAGGCTGGTAGACGGCATCAACGGGTTATGCGAACGTCACGACGTACTCAAGGAAGCCCGTGGCGTCGGGTGCCTTGTGGCCATCGAGTTACAAGCGCCCTCCCGGGCCACCCGTCGGATGGCCTACGACGCCGTCCACGCCATGAACCCGGGCATCTTCCCCCAGATGGTGGTCATGCCCCTGCTGGACCGGCACCACATCCTCACTCAGGTAACGGGCAGCCACGCTCCGATCATTCGTCTCATGCCCCCCTTCGTCATCACCGACTCCGACGTCCGCTGGTTCGTGGACGCCCTCGACGACGTGCTCGGCAGGGTGCACCGCGTGACGGGTCCCATGCTCGGAATGGGCATGAACGCGGCTCGGGCGCGCATCCGGAGTGCCCGGCGCGAGCGCACGTAGAGAGCCACACCGCGCGCGCGTCGCGGCCCCACCGGTGGCACGCAGATGCCCAGGACCACCTCAGGCTCGATGGGTTCCGTCCCCGCCCCGCGCACGAACGGGCGCCGCGCGACGACAGTTGGTGGCGAGCCCCATCGCAACCGTTACCCGCGCTCGTCCCCGTGGTCGGTGCGTTCGCAGGTTCCGTCAATCGTGACAATGCCGGTCACCTCCGCCGCCACATGTCTGCCTGGCGCCACCCACGCTGTCTGACACCGGTGCCCACCACCGGCATGGCCCGCTATACGACGCACTCCACGCGCGGCCCCGGAAACGACTCACGATGACGTGATCACGTGTGTGTGAGCGCGGGCACCAACCGACCGCTGGCCCGCCTCGGCTCCGGCGGGTACCCTCGCCGTCGTGCCGTCGCCCCTCAACAACCCCGCCGACAGCTTCGACCGCAGCGCGGTGGCCTACGACCTGCTCGTTGCACCCAACCGCGCCGGGTCGCGCCGACTCATCGCCGCTCTGCCCGAGGAAGAGTTCCCCAACCTGCTCGATGTGGGGTGCGGAACTGGGTTCGCGGCCCTTGAGGCCATCGAACGCCGGGGCGTGCGTCACCTCGTCGGAGTCGACACGTCGCAGGGGATGCTCGACGTCCTCCGTGAGCGGCTGGGAGCGCACCCGGACGTCCGCGCCGACCTTCGCGCCCGTGACGTGCTCGACATGGGCGTGGACGACGGGTGGGCCGATCTGGTGCTGTCCACCATGGCGCTGCACTGGTTCACCGATCGTCCGGCCGCCATCGCCGCGATGGGTCGCGCACTCCGGCCCGGAGGGGTGCTCGGAATCCTCGCTCCCGGGGAACGACACGATTCCCCCACGGTGGATGTGATCCGGGCCACCGGTGACCGACATCTCGGTCGTCTGGCCGACTCGATCGTGAACAACGAGATTCCGGTGGAGATGATCACGGCGATGGTCGAGGCGGCCGGCCTCGAGCCCATCGACATCTGGAGCGAGACCCGTCACCGCGTAGTCGCTGCCGGGACCCTGGCCGATCGCATGGAGGCCGTGGCCACCCATCTGTGGTCCGACCTGCCGGATGACGAGCAGCACGACCTCCTCCGGCGCATGCGCGAGGTGTTCACCGCTGCGGCCGACGCGGACGGCATGTACCGCTACCGCTTCGTCAAGACCTTCGCCGTGGCCCGCCGGTCGCCGGTCGCCTAACGGGCGGCGTCACCGAACAGGTCGCGTGCGATCACCATCCGCTGGATCTGGCTGGTGCCCTCATAGATCTCGGTGATCTTGGCGTCACGGTAATAGCGCTCCGCGTCGTATTCGGCGGAGTATCCGTAGCCACCGAGCGTCTGGACGGCAGTGTCCGCCGCCTTCACCGCGACCGATGACGCGAACAACTTGGCCTTGGCACCGGCCGCGCCGTGGGGCTGGTTGGCGTCGCGGAGCGCGGCCGCATGCAGCGTGAGCAATCGGGCGGCGTCGAGCTGCGCGGCGACATCGGCGATGGGGAACTGCACACCTTGGAACCGCGCGATGGGCCCTCCGAACGCGTGGCGGTTGGTGGCGTAGGTGACCGCCAGATCGAGCGCCGCCTGGGCGATTCCGCACGCCTGAGCGGCCACCGTGATCCGCCCACCGTCGAGCGTGGCCAGGGCGAGCGTGAGGCCCTCGCCCTCGGCACCCAGCATGGCGGCGCCGGACACGGTCAGTCCGTCGAAGGCCAGCCCGACCGTGGAGGAACTGTGCAGGCCGAGTTTCGGGATCTCGCGACCCACGTGGAGTCCCGGAGCCGACCCGGTGACGAACGCGCTCACGCCGTGCGCACCCTCACCCCCGGTGCGAGCGAAGATGATGAAGACGTCGGCGACGCCTCCGTTGGTGATCCACTGTTTGGCCCCGTCGATCCGCCAGCCCCCGTCCACGGCGGTGGCGCGTGTGCGGAGCGCCTGGGTGTCCGATCCGGCATCGGGCTCGGTGAGGGCGTAGCACCCGAGCACCTCGCCACTGGCCAGGCGGGGAAGCCACCCCTCCTTCTGCTCATCGGTGCCGACGCGGAGGAGCGGCGATGCCACGAGGCCGCTCTGCACGACGATGGACACGCTGGTGCCGGCGTCAGCGCGCGCGATCTCCTCGACGATAAGGCAGAGAGAGGTGGCATCGAGTCCGGGGCCGCCGTACTGCTCAGGGATGGTGGGCGCGAGCAGTCCGAGTTCGCCCATGCGAGCGATGGTGTCTAGGGGAACGTGGTGTCGCGCATTCCAGTCGGCCGCGTGCGGCGCCACCTCATTGGTGGCGAACTCACGAGCGAGGGCCTGAACAACCCGGTGGTCGGGGGTGAGGCCGGCTGACATCAGGCGACCGTCTCGGGGTTGGGGTCGCCCACGATGGGGGCCACCCGCGCCCGGCCGGGCGTGACGGCACGCAACGAGTCGGCGAGGGCGACGTCTGCGGCGGGGTTTGGGCGTGGCATGTCACTCCGGGACGACGTTGCGGGGTGACATCCAGTCTACGGTCATCGGGCCGATGTCCTCCCTGCATGGCAGATTCCGCCCATGGGAAAATTTCGTGAATTCGTACCGATCGCCATCAGTGTCGTCATCATCGCACTCTGCGCTCTTGTCCCCTTCGCGGTGGGGCGTGGCAACGACGGCGTCGGTCAGGTCCGCGCGACCGCGGTCGCGCTGGCCGCGATCAACATGGAGGGCCAGATCCTCCAGGGCCGGGCGCAACTCGATCAGCAGGCGCTGACCGACGCGATCGTCGTCGCAGCGAAGGACGGTGTGCCACTGACAGACATCGCCAAAGCCATCGCACCGCTGCTCAGCATCCCCGAGGACAACGCGCTTCAGGGCGTGCAGTCACTCATCGCCCAGGCCGCGGCGACCGATCTTGGTGGAGTGCCAACGCCGTAGTTGCCGGGTCGGTACTCGTGGGGCATGCCGGAGGGTCGGCATGCCCCACGTCGTTCCGGCTCCCGGCGGTCACACGCGGTGGCTCGAACCGCCGCACCCCGACCGGGGTGCGGCGCGGACGTGCCCCGGGAGTGGTCGCCATGGAGGTCCGATCGGCCGCCGACGGGTTGTGTCGTTCGGCCCATGGTCGAACGCGGCGTCACCGAGCCGATGGCACACGAGCCGTCGCGGCCGGTAACCGGGCGATCTGCCGAGGGGGCCGCAGGGACCCCCTCGGATTCGCCCCTGTGCCCCTGCGCCCCGCCCTACGCGCGCGGCGGTTTACCCTCGTGGTCGCACAGCTCCGGGTGCCAGCGGTGGAAGTGGTTCGTGTGCTGGTCCGACAGCGACCCGTCGGGGTAGTACTGCTCGTAGAAGTCCGGATCCACGTGCTGCGCTTGCGTGGTGAGCCGCTGGAACATCGAGTCGATGTACACCGGAAACCGGCCGTAGGTGTCGTATGCGTACTGGCAGTAGGCCTTGACCATCGCCACGGTCTCGTCGTGGGGTCGAGGGATGGCGTTGACGAACGTCTCGTTCTGCTGAGGGGTCTTGTACGGCTTGGCGACATCCTCGTCCATCGCCGACCACTTCATGGCCATGAAAGCGTCGACCGCCTCGTGCATGTCGCCGTAGTACGGGGGCACGTAGGCCTCGAAGCACCCGTCGCGGCCCACCGCGTAGCTGGTGCCCTTGTTGTCTTCGTTGAAGCGGAATCCGAGGCCCGGAACGTCGCCACCGCCCATGACGAACTTGGGGAGGTACCCGGTGAACGTCCAGCCACCGAGCCCGAGGGCCTGCATCGCCAGGTTCATGTTCTGGCAGATGAAGCCCTGCTCCACGACCATCATGGACATGATGCGCATCTCGAGATCGGTGATGCTCATGCGCACGGCCGGGTTGATACGGCCGGAGTCGATCCACGTCTGGAGCCCAGCCGATCGACCACCGTGCTGGTCGTCCACGATGTTGAACGCGTACGACCGCGCCAGATAGATGAAGAGCACGTTGATGTACTCCATCGTCATGTTCGTGACCGGCACGAACAGGCTGGTGCCCGGCTTGTTGGCGTTCCAGTGGTTGAAATCGAACAGGCCCGGGAGCTCGGTGGGGAGCTGGGCACGGCCCTCGTGCAGGCGTACCTTGGCGCGCCGGAACAAATCCACCAGATAGTCAGCCTGGTCCGCCATCGTGTGGCCCGAGAGCGTGGACACCTCACCGGGCTCGGGCACCATCTTGAAGATGTCGAGCCACCACAGGCCGTCGTCATTGGTCCAAAAGAGCTCCGTGCCGTGGTTTGAGCAGGCCGACGGCCAGGTGCGGTTGGTCCACTGCACGAGCGTGCTCATGCCGCGGTGCGGATCGAGGTCGGCCAAAGCCAAGCCGTTGAGCCCGGTACCCGCCATCACAAGGAGAGCCTCCTCCAACTCCGAGAGCGGAACGGGCATGTAGGGGGAGGAGTACTCGATGACATCGGACTCGACCGTCATCCCGAGCGCCACGCGGCGTGATTTCCGATCGAACACCGACTGGAAGTACGGATAGCTCAGAGCGTCCGTCAGGCCCAGCGGCGCGCCGGCGACAATCCCGAGGGGGTCGGCTTCCGTAGTCATCGTGCGTGTCTCCTTGGCCGTTCGAGGAAGGACCGGTACGCGTGCGTTCCGAATGATGCAGACGATAGGACGCCGCGCCGCGCGATGCCGTCCTTCGGTGCGCCGCCGCCGCCGTGATCAACGGCGCCCGCCGCGCACGGTGAGGGTCGTCGCACGGGACCCGTCGCGGCGTTCCGTGCGACGGAGCGCGGCCCCGGCGCGTCCATCCGATCCCGCCGCCGAGCTAGCCCGTCGGCAGAAACTTGGCCGCGTCGATGCCGTGCTCAACCATGAGCGTGGTGAACGTCTCCTTCATCTCCTGCGGGTACTCCGGAAGATCCTCGGTGGCCAGTACCTCGGCGGCCTTCTCGCGGATACGGGGGCCGAAGTCCCAGTCGTCATCACTCATGAGGCGCTCGATCTCGGACGCCGGGAAGTAGAGCATCCCGGGGTCGCGGCCATGCATCTCGGCGATGCGCGCGATCTCGTCGAAGCGACCAGGGAGTGGGGCCTGATCCTGAATGAGTCCCTTTTCGCGCAGCATCTGCTCGGTGGACGGGTCACAGGTGTACGGCCGGCCGAGCGCGTTGTCGTGGAAGAGGCGCTCAAACTTGAGGCGGGGGCGTTGGCCCCCGGCATCCGCGCTCTCGAGCGGGTATCCCACAGCGTGGCCCCACGTGAACCGGTAGTGCGGGGGCAGGTCGAAGGCCTTCTCTACGCCGCCCGGCTTGCGACCGAACGCAATGAGGATGTTGCCCACGCCGAGGCCCACGCCGGCGGCAATGGCGTTGGCCACGGCCTGACCGCTCTCAAACCGCAGCAGGGTCTCAGTGCGCTCGCGCGGGAAGCTCATGAGGCGCGGGATCGTCTGGGTCATCGAGAACTCGTAGTTCCACCCGTGGTACTTGGTGGCGGCGCCCGAGAGGCTGAGGCTGGAGATGCCGTCGATCGCGCGGCCGTACCACGCGTTGAGGTTGGTGAGCCAGAGGATGATGTGAGACGCGTGGTTGATGATCTGCACGTTGAAGCCCGACACGCACTCCTCGAGCTCATCCCAGAGGTCGCACTCGTCGCGACGGACGACGATCGCCTCGGTCGCGTTGATGTTCCCTTGGCACGACGAGAAGCGTGCAGCCTGAAGCATGGACTCAATCTTCCACCGCTCGACCTCGCGGGACTGGTCGAAATACCGGATGCTTCGACGGTTGCCGAGTGCCGTGAGGATCGGTACGTCGGGAATCTGATCGGCGGCCGGAGTGGACATCGGCGGACCCTTCCGGGTAGATGGGGGCCGGTTACGTGAGTGGAGCACCGGCGCGAGCGTCATCAGGCTACAACGGCGGCGGCGGGCGGCGACGGGCTGGTGCTGATCGCGCTCGTGGTCCGACCTCGTGGGTCACCGGTCACGACCCCGTGGCGGCATGGTGTCTGACACGTAACAATCCGGGCCCGCAGTACCTCCCTGCGGCGCACGGCACCGGGGGGGCGGCCCTTACGAGATATCCGGCGGTGTCGACCATCGATCAACCCTGTGCCCGGGTATCGGCAGTGGCGACACGTGACGGAGACCACTTCGGGAACCCCGGCCCCACCTGTCGTGGGAGGTTCCCGGTACCCTTGAGGCGTGACCGGTCTCCGCGCTGTCCCTCCCTCCGTGCGTCGCACCACGCGGGGACTCGTGACCGCGGGCCTCGCCATCACCGTCATCACCGCACCGATGGCGGTCGGCGTCAGCGCGCAGTGGGCCAACCAACCCAAGTGCACGGCGCGCCACCCCGGAATCGCCGTGGGCGACTCCATCCTCGAGGACGTCGCCACGTACTCGGGTGCCTCTCTGAAGAGACTCCTCGGTGGCAGCAAAGCGGTGGTGGATGGGAAGATCAATCGTCAATTCTCCGATGGTCTCTACCTCACACGGGGGTACTTGGCCAGCCGCACGCCGTGCGCCGTGGTGCTCGTGCTTGGCACCAACGGTCCGGTCACCCCGTCGCAGTGGAGGCAGATGATGAACGCCGTCAGGACCGTGCCACGGGTGGTGGTGGTCAACACTTGGACCCCCACAAGTGACGGGACGTGGATCCAGCAGATCAATTCCCAGATCACCGCATTGGCGTCGAAGTACCGGAACGTGCGGGTTGCCGACTGGTACCGGATCGCAGTGAACCGTTCGAGCATCTTGGAGTCAGACAACATCCATCCCAACCCCACCGGGGCCAAGGTGTTCGTCAACACCATCCAGAGCGTGCTCGGCGCAAAATAACCACGGCCAGCGGTGAGGGAGACCCCCCAGTCCGCCCCCT
The DNA here is from genome assembly GCA_009694365.1 of Thermoleophilia bacterium. Taxonomy (GTDB): domain Bacteria; phylum Actinomycetota; class Thermoleophilia; order Miltoncostaeales; family Miltoncostaeaceae; genus SYFI01. The sequence continues at coordinate 105,325 of SHVE01000002.1, forward strand.
CGCTACGGTTGTCGTGGTCGGAGTCGCTGCAGGTGGGCCCACGACCAGTACGGGTCGGACTCGATAAGTGCGCTCGCCACGGTCGTCGTGGTCGGAGTCGCTGCAGGTAGCGACGATACGGCTCCCACGCGTGAGGTCGTCGGACTCACCGCAGTACCGTGGGTGACCACGGTCACCGTGCGCGGGAGCATGAACTCCGTCGCACCCCCGTCCGGTTCATCGGAGCGCCTCCCGTCCCGCGCCGCTCCCGGCGCCGGTGTCGGACAGCCCGTGGTCACCCGTACGCCAGCAGCGTCGGCGGCGCACACGACGAGTCGTGGTGGCATGCGACCACCGCCCCGCGCCGGGCACGTGGGTAGTGCACCGTGCCCATCGTCAGGGATGTCCCATCCGGTGCCACAACCGGGGTTCAATCAGGCATGATGACGACCGCTGTCGGTCCTGCCGGGGGGGCGGGACCGACGGCGACTTCGCGTCAGTTGATGATCTGGAGTGGGTGCTCCACGCGCACCTCCGCTCCCAGGGCGTCCAGATGCGCTTGGATCTGGATCGCGCAGCCCGGATTGGCAACGGCCACCACCGGCGCTCCCGTGGCAATGATCGCCCGAGCCTTCTGGGCTCCCAGCACCGCCGCCGTCTCGGGTTCGAGCACGCTAAACAAACCCGCGGCTCCGCAGCAGCACCCGCCGTCGCCCAGATCCACCGTGGTCGCGCCGGCGGCGCGCAGCGTGCGACGGATCTCGGGGCCGATCCCTTGGGCGTGCAGGTGGTGGCAGGCGTCGTGAACCGCCACTCGGCCCTCGTACCGCTCAGCGGGTGGGGCGTCGATCTCCACGGCGTCGCGTAGCCGGGCGGCCAGCTGCCGCGCGCGGGGCGCCCACTCGGGGTCGTCGGCCAGCACCTCCCCGTAGGTGCGCATGTGCGCGCTGCACCCCGCGCTGTTCACCACCACGATCTCGGCGTCCCCCAGTTCGGCGATGCGCGTGCGGGCCAGGCGACGTGCCGACTCCACCTCGCCCGCGTGCGCCGCCAGGGCACCGCAGCAGCCTCCGCCGGCCGGTACCACCGCCCGGTAGCCGGCGCGCATGAGCGCGTCGATCGTGGCCCGGTGCACCGGGCGAAATGCGACGTCCATCACACACCCGGTGAGCAGCATGGCGACGGGTCCCTCGCCACTCGATTGTGGGAGGGGAGTGAGCAGTTCGCGCAACGAGACACGGGGGGTGGCAACGCGGAACCGGCGGGGGATCAGCCGCTGCATGTGCAGGGCTTGGAGGATCCCGATCGTCCACGCGACGATGTGGGTGAGTCGCCGGTGGCCGATGATCCCGTTGATACCGACACGACGGATTCCGCGCGTCGCCGCCGTCCGGTGGGCCGCGGTCTGCACACGCGCCGCCTCGATGAGCCGTCCGTAGGGCACCCCGCTCGGGCACGCGGCCTCGCAGGCACGGCACGACAGGCACTCATCGGTGAAGGTCGTGAAGTCACCCGCAACCGGCGTCACGCCCGCCTGCACCGACCGCATGGCGGCGATACGTCCGCGGGGGGACGACGTTTCGAGCCCGGTGATGCGAAAGGTCGGGCACGCCGGAAGGCACAGCCCGCACTGCACGCAGGTGTTGAGGTCGTCGCGTGCGGGCGCGGGCAGGCCCGCCATCCACGAACCCGTCATACGGGCACCACGTCACGGGCCGCGAACCGGCCCGGGCAGAGAACCCCGGCAGGGTCGAATGAGGTACGGATGCGGCGCATAATCTCGGCACCGGCGGGGGGTGGCCCGAAGGGGTTGACGCGCAGTTCGTCGTCACCGTCGATCACCTGTGCATGGCCGCCGTAGAGCCCGGCGAGGTCGTGAGCGGCGGCCACACCCGGGGCGTCGCCCACAGCGAGACGGCAGATGCCGATGCCCAGCCAAGCCTCGAAGTCGCGACCATCGTCCGTTAGACGGTGCGCCAGTGGTCTGAGCGCGCCCGGTGCCACACCGATCTCCACGATACCCGCCCCCGAGGGCCCCTCGGGAGCGGGTCCGATCTCCATTCCGGCCGGTGCCGCCACGTCGCCGGGTGCGCCCATGAGACACACATGCAGTGCACCCGGTCGCACGATGACGGCGCTTGGACGGTGACCGCGTGCCATGACGCCATCCGCGACCATCATCACGTGGGCATCCGTGCCCCGGGCGACATACCACTGCTCCGCCATGGGGAGCGGCCACATCTTGAGCGTCACCTGCACGATGACCCCGAGGGTGCCGAGCGACCCACACATGAGGCGCGGGAGGTCGTAGCCCGTGACCGACTTGACCGTTCGGCCACCACCCTTGACGATGCGCCCATGGCCTGTAGCCACCACAACCTCGAGCAGCGAGTCACGTACCGGGCCCACCCCGAGGCGCCGCCGACACGACAGGGCCGCCGCCACGATGCCACCCACCGTGCTGCCCGGCAGCACCTGAGCCTGCGGCCACGCCTGCCCGGCCCCGTGGGCCAGACGGACGACCTCGCTGCCGAGGACGCCGCCCTCCACGGTCATCGTCATGTCGTTCGGCGAGTAGTCCACCACACGGTTGAGGCCCCCCACCCCGATGACGTCATCGGGCGTAAACGGCCACCCCCGCCGCGAGTGCATGCCTCCCCCGCGGATGTCCACCACGCGTCCGGCCGACGACGCCGCAGCGAGCGCCTCGGCCACCTCCCCCGAGGTCGTCGGCGTCAGATCCATGTGCCCTCCGGAATCTGCCGGTCCGCGATCCCCACCTCGCCGCATCGCGTACCGGTGGGCAGGACCTTCGCCGGGTTCATGCGCCCGGCGGGGTCGAAGGCACGGCGCAGGCAGGCTTGGGCCTCCAGATCGTCGTCGGTGAAGACCAACGGCATGTAGTCGCGCTTCTCCACCCCGATGCCGTGCTCACCGGACAACGTTCCGCCCATCGCCACGCACGCCCGCACGATGGCGTCGCCGGCCCGCATTGCGCGCTCAAACTCGTCGGGATCGCTGCGATCGAAGGCGATGATGGGGTGCAGATTTCCGTCACCGGCATGGAACACGTTGAGGCAGATCACGTTTTCGCGCTCGGCGATCTCGCCGATCACGTCCATGATCGCCACCAGTTTGGTGCGCGGCACCACGCAGTCGTGCAAGTAGTAGCTGGGCTTCACACGCGCGACCGCGCCGAAGGCGTTCTTGCGCGCCTTCCAAAGCAGCGCCCGCTCTTCGTCATCCTGTGCCACACGGATGGTCCGCACTCCGCCGGCGGTGGCCACGCGCTGCACCACCTCGTCGGCGGCGGCGACCTCGGCTGGGGTGCCGTCCACCTCGACGAGGAGGAGCGCCGCCGCGTCGGTCGGCAGTCCCGCGTGCACGAACTCCTCCACGGCGACGGCCATGTTGCGATCCATCATCTCCATCGCCGCGGGAATGACTCCAGCGGCGATGATCGCCTGGACCACCGTGGATGCCTCTCTCACCGTGACGAAGTCGAGGAGCATCGTGCGCACGAGCGCAGGCAGTGGGGTGAGGCGCAGGAGGATGCGAGTGACAACGCCCACCGTCCCCTCGGCGCCCACCACGAGCCCACGCAGGTCGTACCCGGGGGGGTCGGGTGCGAGGCCCCCGAGCACCACGACCTCGCCGTCCGGCAGCACGAGCTCCACCCCCAGCACATGCTGCACGGTCACGCCGTACGCGAGGCAGTGCGGGCCACCGGCGTTGGTAGCGACGTTGCCGCCGATCGAACACGCCTGCTGGCTCGACGGATCGGGTGCGTAGAACAGGCCGTGCGGTGCGACCGCGGTACTGACGTCGAGGTTGAGCACCCCCGGCTCCACCCATACGCACGCGTTCGCGAGGTCCACCTCGGCGATTTCGCGCATGCGCGCAAGCGACACCACGAGCCCGCCCGCCAATGGCAGCGCCCCGCCGGTGAGGCCCGTACCCGACCCGCGGGGCACCACCACCACGCGCGCCTCGTGGGCGATGCGGAGAATCGCGGACACCTGCGCGGTGGTCTCGGGCAGTACCACCAGATGGCAGTTGCCGTCGACGATCGACCCGTCGTGTGAGTAGATACGCGTCGCGAGGTCGCCGGTGAGCACGCCGTCCGGACCCACCACCTCCGCAAGGCGACCCGCGATCGTGGCGGCCGACACGTCGGTGCTCATCGGGTGGCCGGCGGCGTTGAATGGCCCGCGCGATCGGCGGCGGCCTCTCCGGCCTCGATGGCCGTCACCACCGTGCCACCGCGGGCGATCTCAAGACCGTCGAGCCCGGCCAGCCAGGTCTGCGCGCGCGATGCCTCGGTGAGGCGCCACGCCTCCACCAGCGGGTATGCACGTGGCAGGCGGATGACATGCAGGGGACGGAGCACGGCTGCATCATCTACCCAACCCAGCGGATTCGCCACGGCCTGAGCGCAGGCGCGCGACAGCGCCACGTCGTCCTGCGCCCACAGCGGATCGTCGTCGCCTCCGCGCATGTACACCTCGGCGCACAGGACCGTACGGCCAGCGGGCACCATGCCGGGGTCCCAGTGGGCGAACTCCGCGATGCGCGCGAAGGGCACGGCGGGGTCGGCCACCTGCACCCACGCGGAACCGGTAATGCGCTCGCGGTCGGCCACGAGGTACACCAACGCCACGGCGCGCATAGTGATGTCGGCCCGCAGTCCGTCGGGAGCGGGCGGCGTCGCCACCCGCACGATGGCCTCGGGTGATACGGCGCAGATAACCGTGTGGGCGTGGATAGTCCCGGGGTCCGCCCCGGCGACCTGCACGCCCAGGGCGCGCCCGTCGTCGTGCCGCAGGGCGGTCACCGGGGTGTCAAGGAGCACCGCACCCCCGGACCGGCGGATGGCCCCGGCCATGGAGTCCATGAGGGTCCCGATGCCGCCCGCGGGGAACCAGAAGCCCTCGGGCGCGCGCTGTTCATCGCGCAGCCGCTGGGCACGGTCGGCCGAGATGGTCTCGAGCGGCCAGCCGTCGATCTTCTCCATGTAGGGCCGGGCGATGCGGTCACGGCAGGCCACGCCCATGGTGGCCCCCAGTTCCCCCGCCGCTGTGCCGTCCCGGGGAATCCGGTCGGGGGGATCCACGGGACGTTGGTCGATGTACCGACCGGGCCGCACCTGGCCATCCTCCACCCGGGCCACGGGCTGGTTGATCCATCGGAGCGGGCGATTCAGGATCTCTTCGGCCCACGCAACCCGGGCGTCGGCCCGGAAGAACGGGATGTGGCCGCCGATGTCGATGCGACAACCATCCACCTCGATCGTGCGGCACAGGCCGCCCACCTCAGACGCACCCTCCACGACGGTGACGGAGGCCCCGGACCGCAGGGCGCGAAGGGCCGCCGCGAGGCCCGCAGGCCCCGCGCCGATCACCACAACATCGCTGTGCACGTCCACGCCCGGCACCGTGCCGTCTTCGACGACGAACGTCAACCCGAACGACGGCACCCAGTGCACTATCCTCGCCACCGTGCCGCGACCGACCATGCCGAGGTGGGCAGGTTCCGCCGTCGCCCTCGTACTCATCACCGCAGGTACCGCGCACGGAAGTGCCGGACCCGTCGCGGTGCCGACCGGGGCGCGGTGGACCGTGCTCGTTGTCGCTGCCGTCCTCGTCCTCGGGGCTGGGGCCCTTATCGTGCGCTCCATGTGGGGGATGCGGACCCCGCTCGCACGCGGGGCGAGCAGTTTCACCGAAACCCTGTGGCTCGTGCTCCCGCTCGCCCTGTCGGTAGCGCTTCTGATCTGGACCGGGATGGGGATCGTATGAGCACGGGCACGGCTGCCGCCGAGGTCACCGCCGCCCCGGGTCTCGCGCGCGACCTCGTCACCCTCACGAAGCCGCGCATCATCTCGCTACTGCTCGTCACCACGGTGTGCGCCATGTTCGTGGCCGACCGCGGGGTGCCGAACGGGTGGCTCATCGTCGGGACGATCATCGGTGGCTATCTGTCCGCCGGTGGCGCCAACACCATCAATCAATTCGTGGATCGCGACATCGACGCAGTGATGGACCGCACGGGTCGCCGTCCCATCGTTGCCGGACGCATCTCCCCCGGGTGGGCGCTCGCCTACGGCTGCGGTCTCGTGGTGGCGAGCGTTCTGGTGCTCGGCCTCCTCACCACATGGCTCGCGGCCGGTCTGTCGCTCGTGGGGGTGGCTCTCTACGTTGGCCTCTACACGCTGTGGCTCAAGCGCACCACCATCCACAACATCGTCATCGGTGGCGCCGCGGGCGCCGTTCCCCCGCTCGTGGGATGGGCGGCGGTCACCGGTGAGATCACGTTCGGTTCCGTACTGCTCTTCGCCATCGTCTTCGCGTGGACGCCACCGCACTTCTGGGCGCTCGCCCTCATGCTGCAAAAGGACTACTCGCAGGCTGGCGTTCCCATGCTCCCGGTGGTCTACGGCGAGGACGCCACGCGCCGTCAGGTTCTGCTGTGGACCGTCGTCATGCTCGGCATCACCGTGCTGCCCTTCGCCGCCGCCGAGGCGGGGCTGGTGTACCTCATCGCCGCCGTCGTTTTGGGCGCGGCGTTCCTCGGGATGGCCGTCCGCTTGTGGCGCGGTGACACCCGTCGCCCGTGGGCCGCGATCACGTTCCACTTCTCCCTCGCATACCTCGCGGCGCTCTTCGTGGTCATTGCCCTGGACGCATCACTGTGATGCGCCGCGCCCTCGGAGGGCTCGCGTTTTTCGGAAGCCCGCTCGGCATCGTCTTCTCGACGGTGCTCATCGACCTGATCGGCTTCGGGATCGTCATTCCGCTGGTACCGCTGTACGCCGAGCAATTCGGCGCCAGTGTCATCGAGATCGGCCTGCTCACCGGGGTGTACGCCCTCATGCAGTTGATCTTCGCCCCCATTTGGGGGCGTGTATCCGATCGCTTCGGCCGCCGGCCGGTCATCCTTGGATCGCTGCTGGGCTCGTCCGTCGCCTGGCTGATGTTCGGTTTCGCCGGTGCCCTGTGGGTGTTGTTTCTCGCCCGCATCCTCGATGGGATCTCGGGCGCGTCATACGCCGCCGCCCAGGCCTACGTGGCCGACATCACCACGACTGAGGATCGTGTGCGGGGCATGGGCCTGATCGGCGCGGCCTTCGGCCTCGGGTTCATCATCGGTCCGGGTATCGGCGCCGTCTTCGCCACCATCAGCCCGAGTGCCCCGTTCATGGTCGCTGCCACCGCCGCGCTCCTCAACTTCGTCGTGGCATATCGCCGTCTGCCGGAATCGCTCGTACCCGGCGCCCACGCGGCGGCCCGCCGGTCACGGTGGACCGCGCTCATCCGTGCCGTGGGATCGCGCGACGTGGGCCCGCTCGTCTGGATCTCGTTCATCGGGAGTTTGGGGTTCATCGGCATGGAGTCGGTGTTCACCCTCTTCGGCAACCGACAGTTCGGGTTCGGTCTCACCGAGACCGGTCTCGTCTTCGTGTTCATCGGTGTGTTCGCCGCCATCGTGCAGGGTGGACTGGTGCACCGGCTGACCAAGCGGTTTGGAGAGTGGCCGGTGCTGCGCACGGGGCTCTGGCTCACGGCGGCAGCCCTCATCCTCCTGGGGCTCTCAACCCAGTTGTGGCAGCTCTTCCCGGCGCTGGCCCTGCTCGCGCTGGCATCGGGTCTGGTCTTTCCCACAATCTCAGGCCTCGTGTCACAGCGCACGGCCGCCGCCGACCAAGGCGGGATACTCGGCATTCTGGCGTCGGCCGGCGGATTGGCACGTCTCGTCGCTCCCATCGGGGCAACGGTCGTCTTCCAGACGATCGGTGCCCCGGCGCCCCTCATCATCGGGGGCGTCCTGTTCGCAGTCTGCGGCGTCCTCGCGGCGTCCCCCCTGGTTCGCCCGGTCGTGGGCAACTGACGCAAATGGTCCCCGGCCACACGGGTTAGGGGGGTCCTAGTGACCGTCGACGGCGTCCTCGCCGTGCCCCTCGGCCAACCGGTCGTGCCACCTGACGTAGGTATGCCCGTCGCGCGGGTCAGGGGGTCCTGGTCGCCGTTGATAGCGGAATCCCCTCATCCCCGAGGCCGCCCAATCGTGACCGCCCGACGCCGATCGTCCCGCGCGACGCATGTCACCGATTTCCGGCAGGGTGGATCGGGGACATGCGGTCCCCCAAATCCGGGCTAGACAGGGGGGTCCCGTGGGCAGGGGTGCCCCCCTCCGATAGTAAGGTGCCGCGCGTGTACAAGAAGATGCCGTTCATTCCCCTGGCCATCATCGGCATCGTCGTCGCTGCCGCAACGGCCGCCCAGGCCCTGCTCATCGACTGGCTGCCCGAGGCCGCCAGCGAACAGGCCGGCCGTACAAACACGCTTCTCTGGGTGCTCTTCTGGTGCAGCGTCGTCTTCTTCGCCATCGTCACCACGGTCCTGATCTATACGATCTGGAAGTTCCGCGCATCGGACGACGATCTGGAGGACGGGCCGCCGATCAACGGCAACACCACCCTCGAGGTGGTGTGGACCACGATCCCGTCGTTGATCCTCGTCATCGTGGCGGTCTACGGCTACATCGTGCTCGAGCGCAACGAAGCCGTCGCCCCGGATCGCCTCACGGTGAACGTCTACGCCCAGCAGTTCAGCTGGACGTACGGCTATCCGGAGGCCGGTATCCAGACCGGTATCCTCGTGGTGCCGGTCGGGCGTCAGGTGGAACTGCATGTGCGCGCCCGCGACGTGATCCACAGCTTCTGGGTCCCCGACTTCGGCATCAAGGGCGACGCCGTACCGGGCATCGACCACGTGCTCTGGATCAACCCCACGAAGGTCGGCACCTTTCCCGTCGTGTGCGCCGAGTTGTGCGGCGTGGGGCATAGCGTCATGCGTTCGCGAGTGGTCGTTCTCCCGCAGGTCAAGTACGACGCGTGGCTCGCCACGTCCCGGCGCACGGTTACCGGCGATTCCGCCACGGCTGCCGCCGACGCCACGCGGGCGAACGCACCGGGTGATGTGACGGCGGGCGCCACGACCTTCACCTCCTCGTGCGGCGGCTGCCATGCGGATCTCGGCACGGCCGCGGGCGTGGGCCCGAAACTCTCAGGTCTCGGTCTCGCCTCGGATCAGATCCGGGCCCAGATCACCACCGGCAAGGGCCTCATGCCGGGTGGCCTCGTCTCCGGCACCGACATGGCGAACGTCGTCGCGTATGTGACGTCAATCCAGTAGCCCCGACCGACTCCGACACCGAGCGAACAGACACATGGCAACTCACGTACCTTCTCCCGCACACGCCCCCGGTGGGCACCATGGCGGGCACGCCCATTACGAGGACCCCCGCTCGGTCGGGTACTGGTGGATACGTGCGTGCATCGGTGCGCTCGTCGGCGTCCTGGGGTCCTTCCTCCTTCTGCTCCTGCTCCGGGTCCTCTTCGGCTTCGAGCCCCTGTTCGACGGAGCGGTCTACGGCGCCGTCGCCGGACTGCTCGGTGGAATCGGTTTCCTGTGGGGGATCGGCTGCTTCGACACATGGATCCAGTGGGGCCGCGGCGCCCGCATGGAGGAGGACCACAGCTTCCACGGGGTGAGCCGGTTTAGCCAGTACTTCCGTCTGAACACCGACCACAAGGTGATCGGCTTCCAGTACCTGGCCATCACCCTGTTCTTCATGGTGTGCGGCGGGATCATGGCGTTGCTCATCCGCACCGAGCTCGCCGCCCCCGGCCAGCAGTTCGCCGACGGCCAGACGTACAACGGGTTCGTCAGCATGCACGCCACGCTGATGATCTTCGTGTTCGCCGTCCCGGTGTTCGGGGGCATCGCCAACTTCGCCTTGCCGATCATGCTCGGGGCCAAGGACATGGCGTTCCCGCGACTGAACGCGCTGTCGTTGTGGTTCCTGCCGGTCGCGGGTTTCCTCTTCCTCGCGAGCACGTTCACGGGAATGTTCGCGTCCGCGTGGACGGCCTACCCGCCGCTGGCCAGTCAGGGCACCGCCGGCCAAACCCTCTTCGAGTTAGGCGTGCAGTTCGCCGGTGCGTCATCCATCGCGACGGCCATCAACTTCCTCGCGACCATCATCACGATGCGCGCACCCGGAATGACCATCTGGCGCATGCCAATCCTCGCCTGGGCCACCGGGGTGACCTCGGTCCTCGTGGTCTTCGCCACGCCGTTCGTGGCCGGGTCGCAGTTCCTCACGATGTTCGACCGCATCATGGGGACCAACTTCTTCGTGCCCGATCAGGGCGGCGACGTCGTCATGTACCAGCACATCTTCTGGTTCTACTCACATCCGGCCGTGTACATCATGCTGCTACCCGGCTTCGGCATCATCAGTGAAGTCATCGCCACCTTCTCGCGAAAGCCGCTCTTCGGGTACCGCGCCATGGCGTTCTCGCTGGTCGCGATCGCGGTGCTCGGATTCGGCGTGTGGGCGCACCACATGTTCGTGTCGGGGATGGCCGCCTGGCTGCGCGTCCCGATGATGGTCACCACGATCATCATCGCGGTGCCCACCGGCGTGAAGATGTGGTCGTGGCTCGCCACCCTCTGGCGGGGGAAGATCCACATGAAGACGCCGATGCTGTGGGCCCTCGGCTTCCTGTTCACCTTCCTCATCGGTGGACTGTCGGGCGTCTTCAACGGCATCGTTCCGGCCGACATTCAGGTGTCAGACACCTACTTCATCACCGCCCACCTGCACTACGTGCTCTACGGCGGGACGGTGTACACGGTCTTCGCGGGCATCTACTACTGGTTCCCCAAGATGACCGGGAAGATGTACAACGAACGGCTCGGCCAGTGGCACTTCTGGCTCACCTTTGTGGGCACGCAGATCACCTTCTTCCCCATGCACTGGCAGGGGCTCCAGGGAATGCCTCGTCGCGTCGCCGACTACGACCCGCGCTTCGCCATGGTCAACGGGGTGGAGACAATCGGGTCGTACATGCTCGCCATCGCGACCGTCGTCTTCTTCTACAACATGGTCAAATCGATGAAGTCCGGCGGCCCGGCACCATGGAACCCGTGGCGGGGACGAACCCTCGAGTGGATGGTGTCGTCACCGCCACCGCTCTTCAACTTCGACACCATCCCACAGGTCGTGGGTGGCCCGTACCAGTACGGAATCCCGGACGCGCGTCACGCCGTGCTGTTCGCGCCCGAGGAGTTTGGCGGCGAGCTCCGGGAAGACACGCGCTACCCGGTGCTGGTGGTCGCAAACGCAACGCTCACGTCGCAGACCCTCATCGACGACATCCGGGCGCGCAATGCGGACAGCCTCTGGTCGTTCCAGTTCGTGGTGCCCGTGGGTGAGGGCGACCGCGACGTCGCCGAGCGCCGCTTGGCCACCACCCTGGCGATCCTCGCCGAGCACGGCGTGGCGGCCACCGGCCGCGTCGCCGACGGCGACGTCGTTCCCGTGGCGACCGCGGCGGCGGCGGAGACGCACCCGCACGAACTCATCATCGCCACGCTGCCGCTGGCCGAGAGCGCGTGGATGCGCTCCGACTCGCTCGACCGCGTGCGGAAGGCCACCACCCTGCCCGTGACCCACATCATCGTTCCGGGCAACGACGCCCGTGCCCTGTCCGGCGCCGCGGCCCTCCCGCTCATCATGGTGGTGGCCACCGACGGGGTGGGTGCCGAGGCGCTCGCCACCGTGGTCCGCGCACGCGCCGACGCCCGTGCCGCCCACTTCGCCATCATCGCCCCGCTCGACCTGCCAAATCCGAGGTGGGGTGCCGAGGCGTCCGAGCGGCGCCGCGAGGCCGGGGAGCGCATGACGGCCATCATCAACGCCCTCACCTCCACGGGGGTGGCCGTACAGGGTGAGGTCATGGACGACGGCCCACTCACGGCCCTCCCCCGTGCCGTGGCCGCTTACACGCCGTCGCAACTCCTCGTCGTCGGGTTCGGCGACGAGACATCGGCGCTCGCGGATGCCGCCGAGGCGGCGGCGGACGACACGCACGTGGAGACCATCCACCTCGGCACCGCGGCGGGGGACTGACCATGGCGACCACCGCGCACTCACCCGGGAAGACGGGCCACGGCCTCAATGCCCCGCTCATCGCGATGCTGTTGTTCATCGGCTCAGAGATCATGCTCTTCGCGTCCTTGTTCACCGCCTACTTCTTCATCCGGTACGGGGTGGCCAACGAGCAGTGGCCCCCGCTCCGGGCTGATGGCGAGCCGTTTGAGCTTCCTGTCCTCCTCACGGGCATCAACACCCTCATCCTCGTGGGATCCTCCTTCACCCTCTGGTGGGGTGAGAAGCGTCTTGCCGCCGGCGATTCCCAGGGCCTGATCCGGGGCCTGTGGGTCACCATCCTCATGGGTGCCACCTTCCTGCTCATCCAGCTCAACGAGTACGCCCACCTAGGATTCACCCCGCAGGACCGGGCCTTCAGTGGCGCGTTCTACACGCTCACCGGATTCCACGGTGCCCACGTGCTCGTGGGACTCATCGTGCTCAGCCTGTGTCTGCGGCGGGCGTACCGGAACGACTTCAATACGACACCGCTCACGGCGGGTTCGTACTACTGGCACTTCGTCGACATCGTCTGGGTCCTTCTGTTCCTCCTCGTCTACGTCATCTAGGGACACCGTGCGCTCACGTCTCATCACATCAACCGTTGCCATCGTCCTCGCGGGCGGTGCTCTCGCTCTCACGGGCTGCGGCGCCGCCGAGAGTGCTCTGTCGACGGCGGACACCCAAGCGGGCAAGACGCTGTTCGTCACGTCCTGTGGCGGCTGCCACACGATGACGGACGCCGGTACGACGGGTGTGGTTGGCCCCAACTTGGACGACGCTTTCAGCAGCTCCCGCCAGCAGGGGTTCCAAGACAGCATCTTCTACGGCATCGTCAAGCGCTGGATCGCGATGGCGCCGCAGCCGCCGCTGCCGGGGTCGTACCCGCAGGCGATGCCGCAGAACCTCGTCATCGGAACCGACGCCGAGAACGTGGCGGCCTACGTGGCCACGTTCGCCGGGACGTCCCCGGGCAGTGATGTGCGGGCGATCACGCCGGCCGTGCAGGGCACCCCGGCGTCCCCCGCTAAGGATCCGGCGACGGCCTTGGGCGGAGGCGCGACCAGCCCCTGATGGCAGCGGACGCCGCGACCCTCGACGGCGCGCGCGTCCTCGTGACCGGGGCATCGCGTGGGTACGGAGCCGCGCTGGCACGTGCGCTGGCGCATGACGGCGCTCGCCTGGTGCTCACCGCCACATCGGTGGATCACCTCACCCGGGTGCGTGACGACTGCCGGGCCGCCGGGGCGACCTGCGACACCGTGGCGCTCGATCTGTCCGTCGCCCGTTCGATCGACGCCGCGGCCGCGGGAATTAGCGCCCTTGTTTCCCGCCTCGAGGGGGTCGTGCTGAACGCCGGAATTCTCGGACCCCTAGGCCCGCTCGACGCGGCCGACCCCGACGCCGTCGCCGAGGTGCTGCAGGTGGACCTCATCGGCCAAGTGCGGCTCGTGCAACGCCTCAGTCCGATCATCGCCGACGGCGCCGGAGTCGTGCTCGTGACCTCAGCGGCCGCGGGTCGGCCCGGGTACGGCGGTTACGCGCTCGGTAAAGCTGGGCTCGACGCTCTGGCGCAGATGCTCCGGGAGGAGTGGTCGCACCGGGGCATCCGCGTGGTGACGGTCAACCCGGGGCCGATACGTACCCAAATGAGGGCGCAGGCGCACCCGTCCGAGGATCCGGCCACGGTGCCACCACCCGCCGATCGCATCGCACCGGTGATGGCCGTGCTGCGCGGTGAGAATCCGGGACCGCACGTTGAAGCCGTCCAGTGGGGACTCTCGTGAGCACCCCGGACGATCGGTGCGGCCGGCCGATCCCGCGGCTACTGCCACCCACCGGGTGGCGAGATGTCGCCACGGCACCCGTCAACGAACCACTGGTACCGATCGCGGGCCTCCACTCCCGCATCGTCGAGGACCCGCGCTACTTCGCCATGGGTCTCCCGGGCTCGCTACCCGCCTGCTGGGTTCGAGCCGGGGTCGGGAAACGGCTCGTACGTGTTGCGGAGTCGCTGCCCGGCGACCTCGTGCTGCTCATCTGGGACGGGTGGCGGTCCATCCCGACCCAGTCGGCCCTTTTCGAGGCGTATGTGGAGGAGTTGGCCCAGCAGTACCCCGATTTGGCGCGCGAGGATCTTGACCGCATGGCGCGGCCGTACGTGACTCCGCCCGACCCCGGCCACCACGCGCCCCCTCCCCACCTCACCGGTGGCGCGGTGGACCTGACCCTCGCGCAGGGGGACGGCACCGAACTCGATCTCGGTACCGGATTCGACGCGTTCGTCCCCGAGGCGGGCTCCGCGGCACTCGAGGACATCGACATCCCCGCGCGCGCGCACCGCAGGCTGTTGTTCCACGCGATGACCGACGCCGGGTTCACGGCGTATCGGGAGGAGTGGTGGCACTTCGACTACGGCAACCAGTTCTGGGGCGCGGTGACGGGTCGCCCCGCCATCTACGGCCCTGCGGACGGCTCCCGGGCATAGGATCGGATCTGATGTCCCGCCAGACTCCGGCCGCGAGGCCCGCATCGGGACTCGCGGTCATCCCCGCCCTCCTCGGGCTCGTCCGTTTTCCACACACGGTCTTCGCCCTGCCGTTCGCGTTCGCAGGCGCACTGATGGCCACGAACGCCTGGCCGGCGGGGGCGGTCCTCGGATGGATCCTGCTCGCGATGGTCGGTGCCCGCTCGTTGGCCATGACTCTCAACCGCCTCATCGACCGCCACCTGGACGCGGCAAACCCGCGCACGGCGGGCCGCCACCTCCCAACCGGCCGCCTCACCACCGGGCAGGTTGTGGTGTTCGCGTCGGTGAGCCTCGCGGCGATGCTCGTGGCCGTGAGCCAGTTGCCCGCGATCACGTGGTGGCTCTGGCCCGTCCCCGTTGCGCTGTTTGTCATCTACCCGTACACGAAGCGCACCACCTGGGCATGCCACCTAGTGCTGGGGCTGTCCATCGGCATCGCGCCCGTCGGCGGGTGGATCGCCGTGACCGGATCGTTTGCGCTCGCCCCCATCCTGCTGTGGTTCGCCGTGGCGCTCTGGATCGCCGGGTTCGACGTGATCTACGCCCTGCTCGACGTGGCCCATGACCGTGCGTCGGGCACCCACTCGTTACCCGCGCAGTTCGGGGAGGCGACGTCGCTCCGCGTCGCCGCCGTTTTGCACGGCCTAGCCGCCACCCTCCTAGCAGTGGCGGGCCTTGCCGCGTCGGTCACCTGGCCGTTCTACGTGGGGGTGATCGTCTGCACGATCGTCCTCGCGGCCGCGCACGTGACCATCCGCCCCGCGGACGACGATCGAATCCAGACCGCGTTCACCGTGATGGGCGGCGTGACGTCGCTGGTGTTCCTCGCCGGCGTGATCGTGGCGGTGGGAGTCGCCTGACCTCCTCATCACCGCGCGGGATGTGGTCCACTCCTTCGGGGAGCGGCGGGTGCTGCGTGGCGTGGACCTCGACCTGGCCCCCGGGGAGCGCATCGCGCTGGCCGGTGCCAACGGTGCCGGCAAGAGCACGTTGCTCCGCATCCTCGCCACACTGCAACGCCCGCAGGCCGGAACGGTCTCGGTACTCGGCCACCGGGTCCCCGGCAACGCGCATGCCGCGCGCATGGGAATCGGCTACCTGGCCCACGATCCACTCGTGTACCTCGACCTGACGGCACGGCAGAACCTCGAGCTCTACGCAGATCTGTTTGGGGTGACGGGTGCCGCGGAACGCATCGACGAGCTCCTCGTCTGGGTGGGCCTCCGGGACCGGTCGGAGGACTCCGTGCGTGTGTTCAGCCGCGGCATGGCCCAGCGCCTCGCCCTCGCCCGCATGATGCTGCACCGCCCGAGCGTGCTGCTCCTGGACGAACCGCACGTGAGCCTCGACGCCCGGGGCGTGGCCCTGCTCGATGCCGAGATCGAAGCCGTCGCCGCCGATGGCCGCGGTGCCATCGTCGTCACCCACGAGGTGGAACGGGTCGCCGCCGTGGCCGATCGCCTGGTCGTGCTGCGCGGTGGTCGTGTGGTCCTGGACGAACGGGTGCACGGTCTGTCGCCCACCGCGGTGCGGGCGCGGTATCAGGAGGTGGTCGCGTGAGCACCGTTCCGTCGCGACCGCCCATGCCGCGCCGGTCACGCCAACTCGCGGCCCTGGTGCGCAAGGACCTTCGGCTCGAACTGCGCACCCGTGAGACCGTGGTGGCCATGGTGCTGTTCGCCGTCGTCGTACTCGCCATCCTGCAGTTCGGTTTCGGTACGCGCGACCACGACCTCACGCGATTCGTCGGCGGACTCATGTGGACCACCCTCGCGTTCACGGGGGTGCTCGGGGTCGGCCGCTCCTACGTGGCCGAGCGGGAGCAGCGAGTGCTCGACGGCCTGTTGGTATCGCCCGTTCCCCGGGTGGTGATGCTGCTGGCGAAAGCCGTCGCCATCTTTATCTACATGGTCGTGGTGGAGATCGTGGTCATCCCGCTGGTGGGTCTCTTCTTCGTCCAGGGCCCCTATTGGGGTTCGATCGGCTGGATCGCCATCACCGCGCTCCTCGCCAATTTCTGTATCGCCCTGTCGGGCACGCTGTTCTCGGGCCTCGCGCTCTTCACGCGGGCCCGCGACCTCGTGCTCCCGGTGCTCTTTCTCCCCGCTCTCGTGCCCGTGGTCATCGCTGCGGCCGGTGCGACCTACGCTGTGGCCGGAGGGCCACATGACATGGGTGAGTGGCGGGGGTACTCCCTGTTCCTGCTGGCCTACGCAATACTGTTTGCCCTTGTCTCCATCGCGACCTACGACGCCGTCTTCGATGACTGAGCCCGGCCCCGCACCCGTGCCGGGGACCCGCGCCGCCCTCCTGTGGGGCGTCGTCGCGACGATCCTCGTGACGGTGGCCACCATCGGGATCTTCCTTGTTGCGCCCGAGGACGCCGATCAGGGCGTCATCCAGCGCATCTTCTACTTCCACGCGGCGATCGCCATCATCTCGCTCATCGCATTCGGGGTGGCCTGCGTGGCGGGCATCGCGTTCCTGCGTACCCGCAGTGTGCGGTGGGACGACGTGGGAGAGGCCGCCATCCGCGTTGGCCTGATGTTCTCGGTGCTCGTCGTCATCACGGGCTCGATCTGGGCCAAGGCGTCGTGGGGCACTTGGTGGGTGTGGACCGATCCGCGCCTGGTCACGTACCTCATCGTGGTCCTCATCTACGCGGCGTACTTCGTCCTGCGCTCGTCGGTGGAGGATGGACGGCGCATGCGGTACTCCGCCGTCTACGCAATCGCGGGATTCGCGTCGGTCCCGTTGTCGTTCTACTCGGTGCGCATCGCCGAGTCGTTCGTGCACCCCGTGGTGTTCACCGGACGGGGGGCGAACATGCCGACCTCCATGTTGGTCTGGTTCGTCGTCTCCCTGGCGGCCATGCTCGCTCTGTTCATCGCACTCCTCGAGGTCGAGATCGTCAGTACGCGCAACGAGCGCGCGCTCCGTCGCCTCGTCCTACGACTGGAGGACGCGTGAGTGGCGGGTACCAATATGTGGTGGCGGCCTACGCCGTCATCTGGTTCCTCGTGCTGGTGTACGTGGTCATGCTCGGCGCGCGTTCCGCCCGCGTGGGCCGACAGGTCGAGTCCATCACCCGACTGCTCGATTCCCGCCGGCACCCCGACGGGAACGACGGGAACGACGTCTGATGGGCCGCTCCCTGTACCCGATCTTCCTCGACCTTGCCGACCGCCTCGTGGTGGTGGTCGGTGGTGGCGCGGTGGCCACCGCGCGGGTCATAAACCTGGCGGCCCATGATGCCCGCGTGCGACTGGTGAGCCCGGACACGTCGCCGACCCTCGCCGAGATGGTCGGCGACGGTCGCGTGGCCGAGCACCGTGCCCGTGCCTACGCGCCTGGTGACCTCGATGGCGCCGTGCTGGTGATCGCCGCTACGAACGACGCCGACGTAAACCGCCGCGTGCGCGACGACGCCCGCGCGGTGGGGGCCGAGGTCAACGTGGCCGACGACCCGGATGGCTCGACCGCCATCATTCCCGCCCTCATGCGCCAGGGCGACCTCGCCGTGGCCATCACCACCGGTGGGGCAAGCCCCGTGGTCGCCCGCCGCCTTCGGCAGGAGCTCGAGATCTCGTTCGGCCCCGGATGGGCCGGCCTCATCGGCCTCCTCCGCGAGTGCCGGGACGATCTGAAGCGGGCCCACCCCAGCGTCGCGTCGCGTCGCGGCGCGGTCGAAGCGCTTCTCGACTCCGGCGTCGTCGACCGCATTGCCGAGCGCGGACCCGATGCCTGCCGCGACGAGGTACTCGTCGCGCTGGGAATCACCACTGCGGCGGGGGTGGTCTGATGCCCCAGATCGTCGTCGTAGGCATCTCCCACAAGACCGCACCCGTGGAACAGCGCGAGAAACTGTCGTTTACCGATGCCGCCGCCCGGAGTCTCGGCCGCGAACTCGTGCGCCACGACGAAATCGCCGAGGCCGTGGTGCTGAGCACCTGCAACCGCACCGAGGTCTACGTGCATGCGCTCGACACCGGGAAGGCCGAGGAGGCCATCTGCCGGGCGCTGGTCGTTCGCAGCGGAATGCCCCGGTCTGAGCTCGACTGCATCCGGTATGCGCACCTCGCCGACCACGCTGTGGCCCACCTGTTGCGCGTGGCGTCGAGCCTTGACTCGATGGTGGTGGGCGAGAGCGAGATCCAAGGGCAAGTGCGCAGCGCGTGGGAGGCCTGTGCCGAGGAGGGCAGCACCGGCGTCCTGCTCGACCGTCTCTTCCGCCAGGCGCTCGAAACCGGTAAGCGTGTGCGCACCGAGACCCGTGTGGCCGCGCGCCCCGTGTCGGTGTCCACCGTGGCAGCCGACCTCGCACGCGAGGCACTTCCCGATCTGGGGGGCCGTCGTGGCCTCGTAGTGGGGGGCGGCCGGATGGCCGAGGCAACTGCGCGAGCGTTGATGGAACGTGGCCTTGGCGAATTGGTGGTCATCAACCGCACGGTCGGTACCGCCCGTGAGATTGCCGAGCGCCTCGGGGGCCTCGGTCTGGGCTTCGACTGCCTCGCCCAAGAGCTTGCGAAGGCCGACGTGGTGGTGTGCTCCACCGACGCCCCGCACCCGATCATCTCGGCCCCGCAGGTGACGGAGGCGCTCGCCGACCGCCCCGGGCGACCGATGGTGCTCATCGATATCGCGGTGCCCCGTGACGTGGCGGCCCCGGCATCGGCGGTGCACGGTGCCGTGCTGTTCGACATCGACGACCTCGAGCGAGTGGTGGCCCACAACCGCGACGAGCGCGAGGAGCACGCACGGCGTGGCGAGGTGATCGTGGTCGAGGAAGCCGAGCGCTACGCGGACTGGCGCTCCGGACTCAGCGTCACCCCGGTCATTCTCTCGCTCCGCGAACTGGCTGAGGCCATCCGTGTGGGCGAGGTGGCACGCGTGACGGGGTCGGGCGAGGTTGCTGCCGAGGAGGAGATCGAGCGCATCGACCGCGTCACCCGGGCCATCGTCAACAAACTCCTGCATGAGCCCACCGTCCGGGCACGCGAGGCGGCAGCGTCCGCGGACGGGCTGCGGCACGTCGAGTCGCTACGCCATCTGTTCGGCCTCGACCTCCCCGATCGGGGACCGACTCATCCCGATGACTCGGACGCGAGTGATCAGGTGACATCCCATCACCTGGGTCAGTCCGGCTGATCCACGCGATGCGTGTCATCGTGGCCACGCGTCGTTCGCCCCTCGCACTCGCGCAGTCGCAGGTCGTGGCAACCGCACTTCGGGCGGGCGGGCATGACGCCCGGCTCGTGCCGATGACCACCACGGGTGATTCGTGGAGTCTCGCGACCCCGCCCGATTCGTCCGGAGGGGACGTCAAAGGGATGTTCGTGAAAGAACTCGAGGAGGCCCTGCTCGACGGCCGGGCCGACATCGCCGTGCACTCGGCCAAGGATCTCCCCACCGACCTTCTCGCGGGGCTGGCCATCATCGCCACACCACCCCGCGAGGACCCTCGGGACGTACTGGTAGGGAGCCCCGGCGGCCTCGCGGCCCTCCCGGCCGGCGCCCGCGTGGGAACCACGAGCCCGCGGCGGCGCGCGCAGGTGCTCGCCGCCCGCCCCGACGTGCACGTAGTGGAGGTCCGCGGCAATGTGGACACCCGACTGGCACGCCTAGACGCCGGAGACCTCGACGCGCTCGTCCTTGCGGCAGCGGGCCTCAACCGGTTGGGTATCGCGCGTGGTGACATGGTCATCCTGCCACTCGATGTGTGCCTACCCGCAGCCGGCCAGGGCATCGTGGCCATCGAGGGACGCACATCCGACCCCGAGATCCGTCGTGCCTGCGCGGTACTCGACGACCCCGCCGCGCGGGTGAGCCTCACGGCCGAGCGGGCCTTCCTCGCGCGCCTCGGCGGCGGCTGCTCGGTACCCGCCGCGGCACTGTGCGAGGTGGACGGAACCGACCTGCGCATGCGCGCGTGGTGGGATGCCACGGGGCGCTCCTGCGACATCCACGGCTCCGCCGACGACCCGGTCGCGCTGGGCATCCGTGCCGCCCTCGAGGTGGGTGCGCCGTGAGCCGGGGCATCGTCTATCTGGTGGGGGCCGGTCCGGGGGATCCCGGGCTCATCACCGTGCGTGGGCGTGAGGCGCTCATGCGCGCCGACGTGGTGCTCTTCGATCGTCTCGGCACCGAGGCGCTCCTGCACCTCTGCCGCCCGGATGCCCAGCTCGTGGACGTGGGTAAGGCACCCGGCCGACAGGCCATGAGCCAGGACGAGACCACCGCGCTCCTCATAGCGATGGGCGAGGCGGGCAAGGTTACGGTCCGGCTCAAGGGCGGCGATCCATTCGTGTTCGGTCGCGGCGCCGAGGAGGCCGAGGCCCTCATTCGCGCGGGTATCCGCGTGGTGGTGGTTCCCGGGATCACCTCCGCCATCGGTGCGCCGTCGGCGGCGGGGATCCCCGTGACCTACCGGGCCATGGCCACGGCGTTCACGGTGGTCACGGGGCACGAGGACCCCACGAAGGACGCCGAGCAGACGGACTGGGAGGCCCTCGCACGCACACCGGGCACGCTCGTGGTGCTCATGGGCATGACCCGGCTCGCCGGAATCACGGAGCGCCTGATCCGGGCGGGTCGTCCGGCCGACCAGCCCGCCGCGGTCGTGCAGTGGGGCACCACGCCCCGCCAGCGCACGGTCATCGCCACGCTCGCAACACTGGCCGATCGCGCTCAGGCGGAGGGGGTCGACAATCCCGCGGTCGTGGTCATCGGTGACGTGGTATCGCGCGCACCCGCGCTCGCCGCCGCCGTGCGCGGCCCACTCGCCGGTCGTACCATCGTGGTCACCCGCGCGCGTGCTCAGGCCAGCGACCTACGCACAACCCTCGAGATGCTGGGCGCCCACGTGATCGAACTCCCCGTCATCCGCATCGCGCCCATCATCGGATCGCCCGACATCATGGCCTGTCTCGGGCAGATCGGCGGTTACGACATCATCGTGTTCACGAGCGCCAACGGGGTGCACCAGTTGGCCGCGCGCCTCGCCGAGCGCGGTCTCGATGCGCGGTCCCTGCGCCCCGATCAGGTGATCGTCGCCGTCGGGTCCGCGACCGCCGAGGCGCTAACGGAGTACGCCATCCGCGCCGACATCGTGCCCGAGCGCTTTGTGGCCGAGGGAGTTCTCGACGCGCTCGCCACCCTCCCCATGAAGGGACGCCGAGTGCTGGTGGCCCGCGCCCGCGAGGGGCGGACCGCTCTGGTGGAGGGCCTGCGCGCCCGCGGTGGCGAGGTGGACGAGGTCGCCCTGTACGCGACCGTTGCCGAGGCCCCACCCGGTGACGCGCTCGACGCGGCCCTCGCGGCCGACCTCATTACGTTCACCTCGTCATCCACGGTCACCAACACCCTGGCGCTGTTCGACGACACGGGCCGCGCCCGCCTCATCGCCGGACCCCGCGTGGTCTCCATCGGGCCCATCACGTCCCAGACCGCACGCGAGGCGGGTCTCATCGTCGCCATCGAGGCCCACCCCCACGACATCCCGGGACTGGTACAGGCGATCCTCGACGACGCCTGAAGTCCTATCTGTCGTACCCACACAGGCTGTGATCACCTGAGGAGACCCATCCGGGTCCTCAACGGCCGTAACGCCCCCGCCAGGCGTTCACCCGCACCCGGCCGATGTCTCTGAGAACGCCCGGCAGGTGCGTGGACACGTCGAATGTGGAGTGATCACGGAACTCCACCGACACCGGCATCTCCACGATGCGCGCGCCCATGCGGCGGGCCAGATAGAGCACCTCGATGTCGAAGGCGAATGAGTCGACGGTGGTCTGCGCAAACACTCGCGTGGCCCAGTCGGCACGAAATCCCTTGAACCCGGCCTGGGTGTCCGTGATGACCGGCAGTACCAACAGGCGTCGCGTCACCTGCACAGCGAGCCCGGCGGCCAGGCGTGCGGCGCTGCGTTCCGAGGTCGCGTAGTCCGCGGCGCTGCGCCGGCCCGTGACCACGTCAGCCGACGACTCGAGAAGCGCGAGAGCCGGCGCGACATGGACCGGTGCGATGTTCAGATCGGCGTCCACGTAGACGCGGTAGTCACCGGTGGCAGCGAGCATGCCCAACCGCACCGCCGCCCCTTTGCCCCGGTTCACGGGAAGTCGGTTGAGGCGGATGCGCGGATCGGAGGCGGCACTGACTGTCACGAGGTCCGCCGTGCTATCCGTGCTGCCGTCATCCGACACCACCACCTCGGCGGTGCCGTCGAACGCGTCGAGCCACGTACGCCAGCCGTCGAGTGTCAGCGGGAGTCGGCGCTCCTCGTTGTACGCGGGGATGACGATGGAGACGTCCACGGGACCAATCGTCGCAGATGGTGCTGCGTCGCCGGTCCCACCGCAGCCCCTGTCGGCGCGGCCCGGACGGTGACGGGCGCGGTGACCGAGTACCCGTACGGGACGTGGCGTGGACACCCGGCATCGCGAGCGTGGGCGACCCGCATGACGCAGCGGCCCCCGAAACGGAGCGCGCCGCGACCTCCTCAAGCGGAGGCGCGGCGCGCACCGGATGGCGAGACCCGGACTCGAACCGGGGACACCACGATTTTCAGTCGTGTGCTCTACCAGCTGAGCTATCTCGCCCGGCCGGGGAACGCTAGGGGTGGGCACCGGGCGATGCAACCCGCATGCGGCGGTAGCATCGGACGATGGCCACCGGCGGACACATCCTCGTGGTGGACGACGAACGCGCGATCCGGCGCATGCTCCGCGTACACCTCGATAACGCTGGCTACACGGTGACCGAAGCGAGCGACGGGGCCGAGGCGCTTGCGCAGATGCGGTCGGCCGGAGTTGACCTCGTACTGCTCGACCAGATGATGCCGGTGATGGACGGCCTAGAGGCCTGCCGACGCATCCGCCACGACTTCCCGGGTGTTCCCGTGATCATGCTCTCGGCACGCGATGACGAGGCCAGTCGCATCACCGGCCTCGAGATGGGTGCCGACGATTACGTGGTGAAGCCCTTCTCCCCGCGCGAACTCGTTGCCCGCATCCGGGCGGTACTGCGCCGGGTACAGACCGAGGCCGACCCGAACGGCCCTCTGCGCGCCGGAGCGGCCGAGATCCATCCGCTCGCCCGCGCCTGCTGGGTAAACGGCACCGAGGTGGACCTCACCCGCCTGGAGTTCGACCTGCTGGCCGAACTCGCGGCACACCCCCACGTGGTGTTCACCCGTGAGCGTCTGCTCGAGCGCGTGTGGGGGTACCAATCGGGGGTGGGGGGCAAAACCGTCGACGTCCACATAGCGAACCTGCGTCGCAAACTGGGTACGGACGTCGGGATCGTGGCGGTTCGTGGAGTGGGGTATCGCCTCGACCTCGTCGCGCCCGAGTGAGCACCGCACCGCACCGCGCGCGGTTCCTGCCGTCGTCCCACCGCACCCGCATAGCCGTGGTCGTCACCGCCGCGGTCATCGTCGGGGTCGTTGCCGTGCAGATCCTGCTCAGCGTGTTCGTGGGACAGCGAGTACGTGACGAGGTGGTGCGGGAACTGCAGCAACAGGCCAACCAGATCGCGCGCGTCGCGCATGCCGACGGCTACGCCGGGATCGCGGCCGCCCGCGAGTTCCTGCCCGGCACCCGCGTAGTGGTAAGCCGGGCCGGGGAGGTCATCTACTGGAGCGATCCGGTGGCCGTGCGCGAGGCCACCGCCACGGCCACCGACGGGGACATCACGGTCACCCTCGAACGTGCTGCCGATGCGGGCGTGCTGGGAGAGTGGGCACCGCCCCTCGTCATCGGCGGGGTCATCATCATCATCGGAGGGATCGCGTGGTGGATCGCGGCACGGGCGACGAGGCGGCTGCGGAGTGACGCTCTGGCCCTGGCGTGTCAGGCGGAGCGTGTG
Organism: Thermoleophilia bacterium; assembly: GCA_009694365.1. Classification (GTDB taxonomy): domain Bacteria; phylum Actinomycetota; class Thermoleophilia; order Miltoncostaeales; family Miltoncostaeaceae; genus SYFI01. The sequence goes on from SHVE01000002.1 coordinate 129,698, forward strand.
GCAGCCGGCGATCTGGACGGACGTGTGGATGTGGACGACGAGGAGTTGCACCGGGTTGCGGTGTCGCTGAACGCCATGACCCAGGAACTGGCCGACGCCGACCGCCGCCAGCGCGAGTTTTTAGCCGACGTGGCGCACGAACTGCGAACGCCGGTGACGGCGATCGACGGATTCGCAGCGGCACTGTCGGAAGGGATCACCCGTACCGACGAGGACCGGCAGGAGGCAATCAACACCATCACCAGCGAGTCGGAGCGTCTCACGCGGCTCGTGGCCGACCTGCAGGCGCTGACCCTGTCCGACCTCAACCAGGCACCGGTAAGCGCGCCACTCGATCTGGTGGATTGCTGCCGCGACGTGGTGCGGCGGTTCGAGGCGGCGGCGGCCGAGCGGGGCGTTCTACTCCGGGGGCCCGGGGACGACGTGGAGCCGGTGGTGGTGTCCACGAACGCCACGCACGTGGACACGATCCTCTCCAACCTCACCACCAACGCACTGCGTGCCACCTCCGCCGGTGGCACGGTGCGCCTCGCCGCCACGTACACGAGCGGCGCGGTGGTGCTGTCGGTGGTCGACACCGGCGTTGGCATCGCCGCCGAGCACCTCCCTCGGATCTTCGACCGCATGTACCGCGTCGACGGCGCGCGCGACCGCGCCTCGGGGGGAAGCGGCCTCGGCCTCGCCATCGTCAAGGGGCTTGCCGGCTCCCTGAACGCACGCCTCGAGGTAGACAGCGCGCCGGGCGAGGGCAGCGCGTTCCGCGTCGTCATCCCGGATGACGCCCCATGAGGCACGACCGGTAGCAGCCCAAGGCGCGATGTGTCGTGCCCGTCGGGATCACCGCCACGGTGCCCCACCCCGCGGCCCCACCTGACCTCCCGGCCCGTCCTCGGATGACGGTGGGGGCCCGACCACCACACGCGCGCCGTCGGCCCCCATTGCTCCCGACCCCAGACCATGGTGCAGGCACGCGGTTGCCATGAGACGACCGGGAATCCCGCTGCATGGGCGCCGTACGTTGCATAACATTCCGACCTGATCCCACGCGCCGAGTTCCCGACATAAGGAGTGCCGCCGTGCCACAACATCGCTACCTCCTCGCGGAAGACCGAATCCCCGACCGCTGGTACAACATCGCGGCCGATCTGCCTTCCATGCCACCGCCGCCGCTCAACCCGGGCACTGGTGAGCCCATCGGCCCGGAGGCGCTCGCCGGAATCTTCCCGATGGCCCTCATCGAGCAGGAGGTCTCGCAGGAGCGGTTCATCGCGATCCCCGACCCCGTGCGTGAGATCTACGCCATGTGGCGGCCCACACCGCTCTACCGCGCGCTTGGTCTGGAGCAGGCGCTCGGGACGACCTGCAAGATCTTCTACAAGTACGAAGGCGTGAGCCCAGCAGGCAGCCACAAGACCAACACCTCGGTGCCGCAGGCGTATTACAACAAGCAGGCGGGCGTCACGCGCTTGGTCACCGAGACCGGTGCCGGCCAGTGGGGATCGGCGCTGTCGTTCGCCTGCAATCGGTTCGACATCGAGTGCAAGGTGTTCATGGTGAGGGTGTCGTACGACTCCAAGCCGTACCGCCGCATGATGATGGAGACGTGGGGTGGACAGTGCGTGGCGAGCCCGTCGGAGGAGACGAACGCCGGGCGGGCGATCCTCGCCGCCGACCCAACCAGCAGTGGCAGCCTCGGTATCGCCATTAGCGAGGCGGTGGAGCAGGCCGCGACGAACGACGACACCAACTACGCGCTTGGCAGCGTGCTCAACCACGTGCTGTTGCACCAGACCGTGGTGGGGCAGGAAGCTCAGGAGCAACTTGAGATGGCCGGGGCGTACCCCGACGTCGTCATCGGGTGCGTGGGTGGCGGATCGAACTTCGCCGGCCTCGCCTTCCCGTTTTTGCGAGACAAGATCGCCGGCCGGGAGATGCGTATCGTCGCCGTGGAGCCGGCCTCCTGCCCCACGCTCACCCGTGGGATCTACGGCTACGACTTCGGTGACACCGCCCAGACCACGCCGCTCCTCGCCATGCACTCTCTCGGCCATGGGTTTATCCCGCCTTCCATCCACTCGGGGGGCCTTCGGTACCACGGCATGGCCCCCCTCGTGAGCCATGTGGTGCATGAGGGTCTGGTGGAGGCCACCGCCCACAGCCAGATCGAGTGCTTCACCGAGGCCGTGCGGTTTGCGCGGGCCGAGGGGATCATCCCGGCGCCCGAGCCGTCGCACGCCATCCGGCAGGTGGTCGTGGAGGTCGAGCGCGCCCGCGAGGAGGGCGTCGAGAAGACGATCCTCTTCAACCTCTGCGGCCACGGACACTTCGACATGGTCGCCTACGCCGACTTCCTGGCCGGGACCATGCAGGACCTCGCCGTAGACGAGGACGAACTCGCCCGTGCGTCTGAGGCCTTGGCCGGGCTTCCCGCCATCGGCTGACCCGCTGATGGCGGTCACGGGGTGGTGTCGCCCGGAACCGGTGCCGCACCGCCAGCGGCCTCGGCCGCCTCACGGGCGACCATCGCCTGACCCCGACTGCGGTGATCTCCCCCACCGGGGGATCACCGCGTCAGCTGACCACGGCCGTTTTAGAGGGTGGTGGCGCCCGGAATCGGGGCCGCACCGGCGGCGGCCTCCGCCGCCTCGCGTGCGGCCCGCTTCTTCACGGCCCCGGCCCCGCGCCACGCCCCGTAACACAGCAGCAGCCCGATAACGAGGTAGGGCAGCCCGAACAGCACACTGTTGTCGCCGAGAAAGATCAGAAAAACGATCCCCCCGACCACGAAGATGAGTCCGAGAACCCAAGTGAAGAGAATCCCGGTCGTGGTGTTCATGCGGATGGGTCCGCGAAGTGGGTCTCGATGGCATCGATGACCTTGGGTCCCAGATCGCCCCAGTCGGCGGCGTCGATCTTGGTAACGCTCACGAAGTTCGCAACGGCGAACACGTTGGTCACGTCCCCCAGCGCGAAGATGCGCGCGCCCAGCGGTGCCGTCGCCGGATCGCTGCCCTCCTTGAAGGTCTCGCCGCCGCCATCCGTCGCCGGGCGGTCGAGCGTGAACTTGATGGCGTTGGGGTTGGGGGTGGACTCGGGTGAGACCTGTACCACGGGCACCGTCCGCGTCGTCGGTGGGTTGGTGGTGAAGACTAGGCCGTGGGGTCGCGTTGGCGGACACGAACCGTGTCGTTAGGGACGGCCGTACTCCGCAAGCGGTTGGTAGCGTGGCCCGCGTGACACACGCCATCGAACGTCAGCGCCTCGCAACTCTCCTCTCGGAGCGTGCGCTGTTCCGCGAAGCGGTGGTTCTGTCATCGGGTCGGCGGTCCGATTACTACGTGGACGTACGTCAGGTGCTGCTCGATCCGGAGGGTGCGTACCTCTCGGGTCGCCTCGCCTATCCGGTCCTCGCCGTCTCCGAACCCGAGGCCGTGGGTGGGCTCACGCTAGGCGCCGACCCCCTCGTGTGTGCGGTAAGCGCAGCCGCCTACGCCGATGGTGTGCACTGGACCGGTTTCTTCGTGCGCAAGGAGGCGAAGAAGCACGGCCTGCAACACTGGATCGAGGGGCCGTTCGTGGAGGAGGGCACGCCGGTGGCCATCGTGGACGACGTCCTCACGAGCGGTGGCTCCATGATCACGGCTATCGAACGGGTGCGTGCTGCCGGTGCCACGGTGGTTTCGGCCCTCGTCGTGATCGACCGCGAGGAGGACGGCGGGCGGGCGACGGTGGAGGCCGCGTTGGACGGCGTGCCACTGCACGCCCTGTTCACCGCGCAGGAGTTGCTCGCCCTCTGAGTAACGCCGCTCCTCTCGTCATCCGCGTGGCTGGCCCGCTCGCCGAGGTCACGGATGATGCGGGGACGCGCGAGGTACGGCTGGCGCCACGGCTGCCGGGGGGCCCGCCCGTGGCCGGTGACCGCGTGCGCATCGACGACCGCGGAACCCAAGGAATAATCCGCGAGATCCTGCCGCGCCGGACCGTGTTGCAGCGCATCGGCAGCGGTGGGCGTGTACGTGTGGTGGTCGCCAACGCCGACCTGCTCGTCGTGGTGGCCGCCGTGGTCGAACCGCCGCTCGTGCCGACGCTCATCGACCGGTACGCCGTGGCCGCCGTGGCCGGGGGTCTCGACTTCGCACTCGTACTGACCAAGGCCGACCTGCCCCACGACGAGGCCGCGGTGGCCGCGGTCATGCGCCGCCAGCGAGCCGTGGGGCATCCGGTGCTCATCGGGTCGGCGCACGACTCGGTGCTCGTGGCGGACGTCCGGGATCTCATCGGCGATTCCCTCGCGACTCTCGCCGGTCTGTCGGGCGTGGGCAAGTCGACCCTGACCACTGCGCTCACCGGATACCCGCGTGCCACGGCGGACGTGTCGAGTCGCCTGCGAAGCGGTCGGCACACCACGACCGACCCCCGCCTCATCCCCATTCCCGGTGGTGGCGCGGTGGTGGACACGGCGGGCGTGCGTGCGTTTTGGCTGCCACCGATGGAACCCGGCGACATCGCCGCGGGGTTCCCCGACATCGTCGCGGCGGCGGTGCGGTGCCGGTTCCGGGGGTGTCGCCACATGGGGGATGCCGGCTGCGCCGTGGAGCACGAGGTCGATGTCGAACGCCTCACGTCGTACCGTGCCCTGGTCCAGGCTGCGGAATCGGCGGTCAAATTTGCACGCGGGCGGGTTTCGTGACGTATGCTTCAAAGCGTCGCCCGTTAGGGCGCAGGCAGCATCCCTATCCGACGCCCTGCAGAGGTAACCGATGAGCACGAAGATCACCGGCTGGGAATCACTCGACAAGTGGGTCGGTTCGAGCGGGGCAGCGGCCCCGGCGGCCCCGGCGGCCAAGGTCACCGGCTGGGAATCACTCGACAAGTGGGTCGGTTCGGGCGGGGCAGCGGCCCCGGCAGCCCCGGCGGCCAAGGTCACCGGCTGGGAATCGCTCGACAAGTGGGTCGGTTCGGGCGGGGCAGCGGCCCCGGCAGCCCCGGCGGCCAAGGTCACCGGCTGGGAAGCGCTCGACAAGTGGGTCGGTTCGGGCGGGGCAGCGGCCCCGGCGGCCAAGATCACCGGCTGGGAAGCGCTCGACAAGTGGGTCGGTTCTGGCGGCGCAGCGGCCCCGGCCGCCGCCAAATCCGGTGGGGGCTTCATCGCCTGGCTCAAGAGGCTCTTCGGAGGCGCATAGTCTTCGGAGCGTGCGGGTAGCATCCTCAGGGTAAGCGCACCCTTGTGAGGAGACCGCATGGCGTCGAGTGACGCATCCATCGGATGGATCGAGGAGATCCTCGGCTCTCAGGCCGAAGATCTCCTCGGCCACCGTTGCGAGACCATCCCCGCCGCGAGCATCCACGCTCCGGGCCCCGACTTCATCGACCGGGTCACAGTCCAGAACGTCCGGCCCATCCCGGTGCTGCGATCGCTCCAGCAGTTGTACGGCCACGGGCGCCTCGGAGGTACGGGGTACCTGTCCATCTTCCCCGTGGATCAGGGTGTGGAGCACTCGGCTGGTGCGTCGTTCGCAGCCAACCCGGCGTACTTCGACCCAGCGAACATCGTGGAGCTCGCCATCGAGGGCGGGTGCAACGCGGTGGCCACGACCGCCGGGGTGCTCGGATCGGTGGCGCGCAAGTATGCGCACAGGATCCCGTTCATCCTGAAGATCAACCACAACGAGTTCCTCACCTACCCCAACGGGTTCGACCAGATCATGTTCGCGTCGGTGGAGCAGGCCCGTGAAATGGGATGCGTTGCAGTGGGGGCCACCATCTACTTCGGGTCGGACGAGAGCACGCGCCAGATCGTGGAGGTGGCCGAGGCCTTCGAGCACGCGCACGCCCTGGGTATGGCCACGGTGCTGTGGTGCTACCTGCGCAACTCCGCCTTCTCGACCACGGACGAGGACTTCCACACGGCCACCGACCTCACGGGTCAGGCCAACCATCTCGGGGTCACCATCCAGGCCGACATCATCAAGCAGAAGGCACCGGCCACCGCCGCGTCGGGCTTCAACACCCTGGCCTTCGGCAAGACTGACCCGCGCATGTACTCACACCTTATGACCGGTCACCCCATCGACATGACGCGGTACCAGGTCGCCCACTGCTACATGGGCCGTATCCCGCTCATCAACTCCGGTGGGGCCTCCGGCGACAACGACCTACACGACGTCGTCCGCGCCGCAGTGGTCAACAAGCGCGCCGGCGGCACGGGCCTCATTAGCGGCCGCAAGGTGTTCCAGCGCTCCATGGCGGACGGCGTGGATCTCCTCCGTGCCATTCAAGACGTCTACCTCTGCAACGAGGTCGGCTTGGCGTAAAGCCACCAGGTCGTCGTGGTGCGTACCCCGCTCATCACGGGAGGCGTCGTCCACCGGGTTGTCGTGGTGCGTACCCCGCTCATCACGGGACCCCGCATCACGTGAGGGATCAGCCCACCGGGTCCCCTTGGCCCGTTCCCCGCGGGGGCGTAAGGTCGCCCCATGGCACGGGTGCGCCACGAGCGATCGGCAGGAGGGGTTCTGCTCGTTCCCGTGGGCGCTCACATGCTGGTACCACTCATCACCGTGCCCGGTACCTCGGCCGTGGGGCTGCCCAAGGGGCGGCTGGAGCATGGCGAGGGGGCGGTGCAGGCCGCCGTTCGAGAGATGCGTGAGGAGGCCGGGCTCACCGGGATGGTGCTCGAACTCCTCGGCACCATCTCGTACCACTTCTGGGCGCGCGCGGAGAAGAGCCGCATCAACAAGTCGGTCGACTTCTACCTCATGCTGTACCGCTCCGGTTCACCCGCCAACGTGGACTCGCCGGAGGAGGTCGAGAACGTACGTCTCGTTCCCCTCTCGGATGCCGAGGGGCTGCTCACCCACAACGGTGAGAAGGCGATCATCCGCGCGGCCAAACGTCGTGTGCGCGATCTCAGCGAAGACGGCTTCCTCGTGGTGCGCGATGCGGCCACGCGCGAGCGCCTCATCACGTCGGTTGCCTGAGGCGCTGTCGGCCCGGGGTCAGGGGGTGGTGCCGAGGAACACGACGGTGAGACTCGGCGTGGTCACCGTGACGCTCGGGGAGCATGAGGGCGTCGCCATCTGGGTGATTTGGAGCTTCACGTTGTAACTGCCCGGCGGAAGGTCGACCGGTGTCGACCCCTGGGTCACGATTCCCTGGACGGACAGCGAGGTGAACCCGGTTCCGACGGTGATCGGGTCACCACTCTCGGTGGAGCCCACGGATCCCGCGTCGACGGTGACGGCCATCATCGCGAGGGATGCCGCGCTGCCGGTGAGGGTCGCCTGGCCGGACACCAGGAGCCGGACGACTGTCGTCGGGGTGATGACGGTGTTGACGAGATCCAACGTCGAACACCCGGTGACCGCCCCTCCCACATTCGTGAACGTCCGTCCCCACGTCGGCCCGACGCCACCCGTCGCCCCGGCGGCACCCCCGGCTCCGGGCACTCCGCCCGCGCCCTGCAGGCCGGTGGATCCCGCGACTCCAGTCGGGCCCGTCAAGCCGGGCAGGCCCGTTTCGCCCTGCGCGCCGGGTGGCAACTGGCCCGGCTTGAAATCCACCGCGAAGAGCGAGTGCTGGCGGACCTTCGAGGAGTCCACGGCACCCGCGCGGATCTGGGCGGGGCCGACCGAGTTGCGGGGGAGCACGGTGACGGCGTAGCCGGTTCCGGCCAGCGCGACTCCCAGAGCGACGAGCGCGACAACCATCGAGGGCGATGGCCAGCGGATGTGGCGCGGGTGTTGCATCGGTGGGACCCTACGGTCGCAACCAATCTACCGATTCAGCGGCATTCCAGCGGTCCGCCACCGGCTGCGAGTCACTCGGGCTGCGGAACGATCCTGATGTAGGGCCGGGGCTCTGTCCAGCCCTCAGGCCAGATTTCCGCCGCCTGCTCGTTGGAGAGCGAGCCGGCGATGATGACGTCGTCCCCTTGCTGCCACTGCGCCGGGGTGGCCACCTTGTGCTTCGCCGTGAGTTGCAGCGAGTCGATAACGCGCAAGACCTCGTCGAAGTTGCGGCCCGTGGTCATCGGGTAGATGAGGATCAGCTTGACCGTCTTGTCGGGGCCGATCACGAAGACGTTGCGCACCGTCTGGTTGTCGGCGGGGGTGCGCAGAAGGGGGTCGCCCTCGATCGCGGCCCCGAGCATTCCGTAGAGCTTCGACACGGCGAAGTCGGCGTCGCTGATGATCGGATAGTTCGGGGCGGTTCCTTGAGTCTCCTCGATGTCCTTCGCCCATGCGGCGTGGCGATCGAGGGGGTCCACCGAAAGACCGATGATCTTGACGCCGCGCCGGTCGAACTCGGGCTTGATACGCGCCATGTATCCGAGCTCGGTGGTGCACACCGGGGTGAAGTCCTTGGGGTGCGAGAAGAGCACCGCCCAGTCGTCGCCGAGCCAGTCGTGGAACCCGATCGTGCCCTCGGTGGTCACCGCCGTGAAGTCGGGCGCGGTCTGGTTGAGAGTGAGTGCCATGGATCCTCCGGGGGACCCGTTGACATCCGCGACGGGTCTGAGTGGGAATAGGTGTCTCTGCCCCACAAAGACTACCGTGACATCGCGACGAGGGGGCCGCGGGCCACCCCGGCATCCTCGTCGCCCGAGCGGAGAGGGGGGGATTTGAACCCCCGTCGGACCTTACGGCCCGAAACGGTTTTCGAGACCGCCGCATTCGACCGCTCTGCCACCTCTCCACGGGCGAGATTATCAGCCGACCGTTGCACGCCAGCACATGGTCGTGGCCGCGCACACGGCGACTCCCCCGGCCGTGGTCGGCTAGCATCGCCCACCCCGGAGAGGTGTCCGAGTGGTCGAAGGAGCGCGCCTGGAAAGCGCGTAGTCGGGTATTCCCCGGCTCGAGGGTTCAAATCCCTCTCTCTCCGCTGTCTGGCGTGCTGGCGGGCCACTCCCCAGCCCTCCCGCACGCCGGAGGGGTTCCCCCAGCGCCCCCGCAGTACGGGGTGACGCCCCGGGTCAGTGCACGCCGCCCGGCGGTGCGGGCGTCGTCATGGTGCACCCCCTCTGCCCGGGCCACCCCCCTCACGTGTATCGGGGTGCGGTGCGCTCGCCCATGGTGAAGCACGCCGGTCATTCGTGCCGGGGCGACACCGCGCACGGCCCGCCCACCGTCCCGAGGCCGCGCATGGGTACCCCGCTGTGAGCTGGGCGACCGAACACGCCCCAGGATGCCACGCCTGCCACGCGAAATACCTGCCACACAGGCGTGACGCACCATTCCCCAGTGCCCAATCGCATGGCCCCGTCGGAGGCCGCAACCGAACACCGGTGACGAGCGCGACGTCCGCAATTCGATGGGCAGGGACCCCCGGCGGTGTCCGTGGACGGACCGGCGGGTGACGCGCACCGCGAGTGGCACACCAGCACCGGCGGTACCGCTGGCCAACCCCCACATAGCTTTCCGTCGGCGGGGTTGGGGGTGGTAGCCTGCCGACCCCGGGCAGTTAGCTCAGCGGGAGAGCGCCCGCCTCACACGCGGGAGGTCACTGGTTCAATCCCAGTACTGCCCACTTGCAGCACCCCCGTCGGGTTGCCGTTCGGAACCTCGGTCGGCACGACATCTCGGGCCGCTCGGCTGATGTCGGCAGACGATGTCAACCTCGACGAAACTGATGTCGAGGCGACGCGTCGTCCGGGTTCCGACGACCGGGTCGTGAGTTCGGTCCACCGATCCGATTACGCCTCCCCGGATCGAACGGAGGTGACAGAGGGGAGAGCCGCAAAGCGCGCGATGGGTCGGTTCCACTACTTCAGACGACTTGACTGCCCGCCCGGAGGGCAATGGCGACGGCGGATCGCACCACCCCATAGAGGTTCACTCGTCCGGTGGGCCGCCAACGACGCGGTGGCGCACCGGGCGAGCGACCGGGGGCCTTACAAAAGGTGCTCGACGAACCAGCTGGTCGCGGCCTCGGATGCCCCGTCGAAACCCGCGACGTACGCATCGAAGTGCCCACCGGGCAGGACGACGATCTTCTTCGGGTGATGCGCCTTCTCGAACGCGGCGATGCCCAACTCCGAGGGGGTTAGGTGGTCACCGCGTGCGACGATCATGCAGAACGGAGTGGGAGCGATGTACGGCAGGTACGCGTGCGGCTCGAACTCCGTGAACATCTCGACACTCCGCAGCGTGACCTCATTGCGCCACGACGGGGCGCGGGTCTCAGCGGTCTCGGAGAACCACGTCCACGAGTCGGCCGTTGGCAGGGCCGATGGCGCGGTCGGGTCGGGGTCGACCACCGGAATCATGGCCGGCGCCCCTCCGTTCAGTCGGTTGACGCGATCCGCGTCGAACGCGCCGCGCAGGCCGGCGAGGAAGTCCGATCGAACCAGCGCACGCAGGTTAGCGTTGCCACTCGCCAGCGGCACCTGCCCCACAACGCACTTGACGCGCCGATCAATCGCCCCGACGACGATGACCTGGCCGCCAGAGTAACTGGAGCCCCAGATGCCGATGCGGTTCTCATCAACCTCCGGCTGCTGCGACGCCCAGGTGATGGTGTGACGGTAGTCGCGCACCTGCGCCCACGGATCGATCTCGAGGCGCGGCTCGCCGTCGCTAGCACCGAAGTTGCGATGGTCGAACACGACCGCAGCGAGGCCCGCGGCAGCGAACGCCTCGGCGAAGCGATCGAGATACATCTCCTTGACCGCGGAGAAGCCGTGCGCCATCACCACGGTGGGAAACGGCCCGGAACCGGAGTCAGGTGTGTACATCCATGCCCGGAGCGTGACGCCTTCCGCGTCGAACTCGATGTCGCGCCTCATCGTCCCCCCCTTGGTGTGTGGGTAATCCCCTCCCGGTGAGGCTACGCCCGTGAGACGAGGCCCCGCCCGACGTGAGCCCCGCGTGAGACGAACCTCGTACGGCCCACGGCAACGGGGGAAAGGCTGCCCGCGCGCCGCAGTCCTCGGTGCGGAGCGGCCACGGGGCCCATCAGACGCGTGGGCCGCGAGCCTCACCCGGGCGCTGGACCTTTCACGCACCCGGCCTTCCCCCAGCCCTAATCCATCCTCCGAGAAACCCGCGATGTAGGCCCGCAGGTTGTCGGCCACGTTGCTGGGATCGTCCAGAACCTGCGTGAGCGTCAGCGGGGAGACGTTGTAGAACTGCTCACCCGCGACCGACTCGAGCACCGGGTCCAGATTCCCGAGCCTTCCCGTTCAACTCTGCGTGCCGGGCCACCACCTGATCCTTGGTGGGCTCCAGCACGCAGTCGAGGCGGCGGATCACAGTGAGAGGCAGAACGATCCGGCCGTACTCGTAGGGCTTGTAGTCGCCACGCAGGAGATCAGCAACCGACCAGATGAACGCGGCATGGTTTCGAATCGTGGAGTCATCATTCGTACCCAAGCTGGATCTCCTCTTGCCGGGGACTGCACGCTCGCACCTGCAGTTCTGGTCAGAACGCAGTCGACGTGATCTTGCGGATGAAGACAGCACCGAAACGCTGGGCGGAGAAATGACTGAGCAAAGTCAGCGCATAACGAGGAAGGGGCCCAGCTGGGCCCCTTCCTGAAGCGCTTTTCTCACTACTTGGGACGCTGATTTCTCAGAAACCTGAGACGGGGTCATCTCAATCACTCGGGATTCCCATCTCATCTACTCGAGACGTCACATCAGCTGCAGCCCGAGGTGCTCCCGCAGTTCATGCACTTGTAACACGTGCCCGAGCGCACCATGGTCCAGCCGCAGGAGCCGCAGATGGCGCCGTCCTGGTCGAGGCGCACCGAGAGGCCCGCGGTCTGGGCGAGGCCCATGTCCATGGAGGTCTGGTCCTTGGGGCGGGTGGCGGCCGGGGGGGTCTCCACCGTGGTCACGCTTGGAGCGGTTCCGTCGGGGGCGGCCGGGGTGTAGGCGCCGGGCATCTGCCCCTCGAGTTCGGCCCGCATCTGGTCGGTGATGATGCCCACCTGGCGCTTCTCGTCCTCGGTGAGGAACTTGGCCGAGAGCCAGCGCACGAGGTAGTCGACGATGGACTTGGCGGTGGGGATCTCTTGGTTGCCCGTGAAGCCGGACGGATCGAAGCGCATGTGGCTGAGCTTGTTGGCCAGGGTGGTGAGGGGCACCCCGTACTGCAGGGCGAGAGACATGCAGATGGCGAGGGAGTCCATGAGTCCGGAGACGGTGGAGCCCTGCTTCGCCATCTTCATGAACACCTCACCGGGGCTGCCGTCCTCGTACATTCCGACGGTGATGTACCCGTCGTGGTCGAGGATGCGGAAGTGGTGGGTGATGGCCTGGCGCTCGTCGGGCAGGCGGCGACGGAGAAGTTTGGCGGGGCTCGCCGCGGCGTCGGTGGCGGCCCGCATGTCGGCGGGGGAGTCCTTGCCGGTGGAGAGCGGCTGGGTGCGCTTGGAGCCGTCGCGGTAGATGGCAAGGGCCTTGATCCCCGCCTTCCACGCGAGGACGTTAGCGCCCATGATGTCCTCAGGCGTCGCGTCGTTCGGCATGTTGACGGTCTTGGAGATGGCACCCGAGATGAACGGCTGGACCGCCCCCATCATCTTGATGTGCCCGCGGTAGTGGATGCTGCGCTGGCCGTTGGTGGGCGTGAATGCGCAGTCGAACACCGGGAGGTCGGAGTCCTTGAGGCCGGGGGCGCCCTCGATGGTCTCGTTCTCGTCGATGAAGGCCACGATTCGTTTGATGGCCTCCTCGTGGTAGCCGAGCTTTGCGAGGGCCTCGGGCACCGTGTTGTTGACCATCTTGATAACACCGCCGCCCACCAGGCGCTTGTACTTGACGAGGGCGATGTCGGGCTCCACGCCGGTGGTGTCGCAGTCCATCATGAACCCGATGGTGCCCGTGGGGGCGAGCACCGACGCTTGGGAGTTGCGGTAGCCGAAGATCTCACCGCGATCCACGGCGACGTCCCACGACTCCCGCGCAGAGGCGAGCAGAGCAGCGTCGGCGACGCGGCCGTCGGGGATGTCCTGCGCGGCCCGGCGGTGGCTGCGGATGACGCCCTTCATGGCCTTCGCGTTGGGCGCGTACCCGTCGAAGGCGCCCATGCGCTCGGCCAGACGGGTGCTCATGGCGTAGGCGCGACCGGTCATGAGGGCGGTCACGGCGGCGGCGTAGCCCCGGCCGTCGTCGGAGTCGTAGGGCAGGCCGTGGCTCATGAGCAGCGCGCCGAGGTTGGCGTAGCCCAGACCCAGCTGGCGGTAGGCGCGGGCGTTCTCACCGATCTTCTCCGTGGGGTAGCCGGAGCGGGCCACCACGATGTCCATCGCCGTGATGAACACGTCAATGGCCTGCTCGAAGTCGTCCACCCGGAACGTTCCGTCGTCGGTCACGAACTTCATGAGGTTGAACGAGGCGAGGTTGCAGGCGGAGTCGTCGAGGTGCATGTATTCGCTGCACGGGTTGGAGGCGTTGATGCGGCCCGACACCGGGCACGTGTGCCAGCGGTTGATGGTGGAGTCGAACTGCAATCCGGGGTCGCCGCAGAGCCACGCGGCCTCGGAGATGTCCTTCATGAGGTCCCGGGCCTTCATGGTGTCGACCACCTCACCGGTGGTGACGGCCGTGGTGTGCCAGTCGCCACCGGCTTCCATGGCGTACATGAACTCGTCCGACACGCGCACCGAGTTGTTGGCGTTTTGGAACTGGATGCTGTTCCAGGCCTCGCCGTTCAGGCTCATGTCGTAGCCCATGTCACCAAGCGCCCACGCCTTCTTCTCTTCCTCGGCCTTGCAGTTGACGAACGCGGTGATGTCGGGGTGGTCGACGTTGAGGATGACCATCTTCGCCGCACGACGGGTGGTGCCGCCGCTCTTGATGGCGCCGGCGCAGGCGTCGGCACCGCGCATGAAGGAGATGGGGCCCGAGGCCTCCCCGCCGCCGGAGAGGCGCTCGCGGGAGGAGCGGACGGCGGACAGGTTGATACCCGATCCGGAGCCGCCCTTGAAGATGATGCCCTCCTTACCGATCCAGTCGAGGATCGACTGCATGGTGTCCTCGACGGAGAGGATGAAGCAGGCGGAGCACTGGGGGTTCTCGCGCATGCCGACGTTGAACCAGACCGGCGAGTTGAACGCGGCCATCTGGTTGACGAGGAGGTAGGCGAGCTCGTGCTCGAACACCTCCGCCTCGTCGTCGGTGGCGAAGTAGCCCTCCTCCACACCCCACGACCGGATGGTGAGTACCACGCGATCGATAAGTTGCTTCACGCTGTACTCGCGCTCGGGTGAACCGAGGGCGCCGCGGAAGTACTTCGACGCGACGACGTTGGTGGCGAGTTGCGACCACGCGACCGGCACCTCGATGTTGTCCTGCTCAAACACGCTGGTGCCGTCCCCGGACGAGATGCCCGCGCCGCGGCGTTCCCACTCGATGAGGTCGTAGGGGTGGGTGCCCGGCGTGGTGAAGTGGCGGGTGAGGCCGAGCGACGGAGCCGTCGGGGTGCTCGTGGACGTACGGGGGGTTGTGCCGACAGCGTCAGTCGCCATGGGGTGCCTCCTCGGCATCGGTGGTGTTCTCGGTGGTGTCGTCGGCCTCCACGCCCAAGCCGCCCGCAAGGGCGCGCAGGCGGCGGCGCGGCGCGCGGTCCTCGGTGGCGGCGGCGTCGGTGAGGAGTTCGAACATGTGGTCGTCGAGGGGTCGCTGGCCACGGGGGAGGGGGGGCTCCGTGGCCAGGCGGCGGAGCTCGTCGGAAAACTCGTCGGTGTCCTCAAACTGCCGGTACACCGACGCGAAGCGCACGTACGCCACCGTGTCCACGTCCTTCAGCCTGCGCAGCGCGAGTTCGCCGATGGCGGTGCTCGACACCTCCTGCTTCAGTCGGTTCCGGAGGCTCACCTCGATGTCACGCACCGCGGACTCCAGGTGGGCGGTGGGAACCGGCCGCTTGTGGCATGCCCGGCGGAGCCCGGACAGGAGCTTCTCGCGATCGAAGGGCTCTCGGTCGCCGGAGCTCTTGATGACTACGAGGGGCATCTCCTCCACCCGCTCGTACGTGGTAAAGCGCCGGCCGCAGGTCTGGCACTCACGGCGACGGCGAATGGCGTCTTTGGTGTCCGGAACACGCGATTCCATGACGCGATGATCGGATCCCTCGCAAAATGGGCAGATCATGGGTAAAACGCTAGGGGTGGGGTGTGCATCATGGGTGGGCACACTACATCCAGTGTGAATCGCGTTTCAAGCCACGGCTTCGCACCAATTGTTACGAAGTGGCCGCTCGGAGCGTCATTCCTCGCCTGAGCGTCATTTCCGTTCTCTCCGCCGGGATTCACGGGCACTCAGGCGAACTTGAGGAAACGCCATGGCGTTTCCGGCTCCCAGAGTACACCCGTCAGCCACCTTGCCGCTTCGTTTCATGGCATCGTCCGTGGCAGGCACAGCCGTTGATGTGCGCCCGTGAATTGCCTTACCCACCACCGTGCGGAACGACACGGTGCCGTGACCGGTGGGAGCGGTCCGTTCGGCGACCGTTTGGTGACTGACACCCTGTCCACAGGACGGATCCTGTGTGGCAGCCGTTTTCAGCCCCAGGCGTTACCGTTTCCGTGCGGAATGACACGAGGCTGTGACCGGTTACCCCTGCGTCCGACCGACCTCCATCGTGACCCTCTCCCACCGGGCAGCGCTACGAGAGGAAACGCATCCGGGTGAGGGGCCAGTAGATGACCTCCGCCTGCCCGATGACGTTGTCACCGGGCGTAAACGCATTGCCGCTCTCCACCCAAATGTGGGCATCGCACGACCCCGGCCGGTTGTCACCCAGGAGCAGCACCTGCCCGTCGGGCACGGGCGAGAACGTCACCTCGTAGGTGGGGGTGATCGCACTCGGCACGACGAAGGGGTGGGCCTTCGCCTGCCCCGCTTTTTGCACGTAGGTCACGTATGTGACGTCGCCCTCGCCGAGGGCGTCCTGCCGTACGTCGTCGGGCCCGAACGAGTCCGGCGCGGTCATCCGGCGACTGGCCAGCGCGCCACCGGGGCGCAGATCGGGGTCGGGGTTCTGTGCCGAAATGGTCACCATCTCCACACTGACCACGTCACCCGAGGTGCCGATGACTCTTTTCACGAAGGGGACGTCGCCGGGCTCGCTGCATGCGGAACGCGCGGCGACGGTGGGGTCGAACACCACGATGTCCCCGCGCGCGATATCTCGCATGAGGTAGATGACCCGATTGGCGACCACGCGATCGGGTGAGCGGTCCCCTGCGAAGTTGGTGCCCTGGATCGCCGGGTACATCGAGTTCGTGGGGATCTCGTACGGCTTGGCCAGCGACGCCTGGATGACGAACGCCAGCGTGACCGCCACGGCCACCGGCAACACGAAATCCTTCACGAAGGTGCGCATTAGGGCCTAGCCATCCGCCGGGGGGTTGCCGTCGTCACTATTGCGACGCGACACGACGGCGTAGGCGATCGCGCCAATGAGGGCGATGCCGGCCGCGATGAGGATGAGGATGACCAGTATGGGTACGCCGCCTGCGTCGGGGATGACCTCCCCGGATGCGCTGGTCGAGGTGCCATCACCATCGACCCCGGCAGCGGAGGGGGCTCCGCACGGCTGATCGGGGCGGCGGATGTGCATCAGCTCCGCCTGATGGATGACGTCCACCGCTGCTCCGTACTGCTGCTGGTCGGGCCGAATGAGGGTGAGCGCCTGCTCGTACTCGGGTAGCGAGTAGCAGCCGTTGATCTGGCCGTTGTCCTCGTAGTCGGCGAGCACCTGCCGACCATCACCCAGCGCGGGCACGACGAGGACGCCCACCACCAACGCAATGAGGAACGACATGGCTACGCTGCGGCGGATGATCGTGGTCATTGAGTCGGCAAGGTACCTTCACCATCGGTGGCGAACAAGCGCCGTGGTAAAGCGGTGACCGCCTGACCCCACGATGGAACACCGCCCACACGCCGGTCGTGGTGGGCGCGGTACTGCTCGCCCTCTGGGCCGTGCTCACGACCCGGAACGGTGGGATCGACCTCGGCGATGGCCTCGCCACCCGTGGGGCCACCGCCGCCACGCTCGCGATGTTCGTTGCCGCGCCGGTCGCGGCATGGGCAACGATGCGCGCACGCCGGCAGGCGGCCGTGGTGTCGGGGCCGTCCCTGCTCGCCGTCCTTGGCACCGGCGGGCTGGCCGCATGGGCCGGGCTCTCCATCATTTGGGCGCTCGCTGGCGATCTGGCTTGGACCGAGGCCAACCGCGTAGTGCTGAGCGGGTTGGCCCTTGTCATCGGCATCGCCCTGGGCTCGCTTATCCCGCGATCGCCCCAACGCTTCGCCATCGGGCTCACCCTCGCTGCCGCCCCGGTCGTGGTGTACGCCCTCCTTGCGCGCTGCCTGCCCGAGATGTTTGGAAGCGACTACGAGCCATCGCGCCTCCAGTCCCCGGTGGGGTACTGGAACGCCCTCGCGCTGGTGGCGGTCATGGCGATGCCGGGGCTTCTGTGGTGGGCGTCGCGCAAGGGGGTGAGAAACCTCTGCCTCATCGGTGCCGCCACGGGCATCGCGGTTGCCATCACGGCACTGGTGCTCACCTACTCCCGCGGGGCGCTGCTGGCGTTCATCCTCACGCTGGTGATCGTGGTGGGCATCCTTCCCGGCCGGGTGCGCCAGATGTCGGCGGTCATCGGTGGAGTCGTTGGGGCGACCTTGCCGATCTGGTACGGGCTCACCACGGATGCGCTCACCGACGACGCCCTCCTCACCAGCGACCGGGCGGGTGCCGGACTCGGGCTGCTCTGGCGCATCGTGGTGGGAATGATTATCGCCGGGGTGCTGGCATGGGCCCTGCACCGGGTTCTGTCGGGGAGGCTCACGCGACGACGGGGCGGTCGTGCCGTGCTCGTCGTCATGGTGCTGGGAGCGGCAGTGCTCGGTGGCTACGCACTGGCCGTGCCACGTGAGGTGGGTGGGTTCGTGTCGGCACGGGCGGCGGAGATCGCCGGTACCTCGTCCGGGCTCGGTAATACCCCGAGCCGCATGGGGAGCCTCGACACCAACCAGCGGGCGCAGTGGTGGGCGGAGGCGGCGAGGTCGGTGGAGCAGAGCCCGGTCATTGGAGAGGGCGCCGGGTCGTTCGCACTGGTGCATCTACGTGAGCGAGAATCACCCGAGGATCGCCTCAACGTGCGCCAACCGCACAACCTCGTCCTCGAGATCGCGTCGGGCCTCGGGGTCATCGGACTCGCCCTGTTCGCATGCCTCGTTGCCGGCATCGCGTGGGCCGCGGTACGCGCATGGCACGACCGCGCACCGCCCGAGGTCGCGCTCCCCCTCGCGATTTTCGCGGCGTTCCTCCTGCAGTCGCAACTCGACTGGAGTTGGACCGTTCCCTCGCTCACCATGGCGGCGATGGCGGCGGGTGGGATCATCATCGCCGTGGCCACGCCCAGTACAGCGGCGGCGATCCGGGTCATCCCGCGCTCGGCCATCGCGGGGGCGTGGGCGATCATGCCGTTCCTGATCCTCTCGGCGCTCCTGCCCTGGTGGAGCCAGGAGCGCGTGGCAGCGGGCAATGCCGCCATCGCATCCGGGCAACCGGCGGTCGCCAACGCGCGGGCGTCGGAGGCATCCGAACTCAACCCACTGGCCATCCAGCCGTGGCTGCTCAAGGCGCGAGCATCCGCACTCTTGGGCGACACGGTGGCAATGCGTCAAGCCGCACAACGGGCCACCGAGGTACAGCCCGCCAACCCCACCGGTTGGACGATCCTGGCAATCGCCTACGGAGACTCCCCCACCGGTGAGGCGGCATGGCGCCAGGTACTTATGCTCAGCCCATTCGACGCGCGGGCGCGAGCAGTACTTCAGGCCATCGAATGACCGAGGGGGCACGGATGATCGTCGTCGGTTCCCCCGCGGCGATCGTCGGGGCTCATGCTCACGCGGGGACGCTGCGGGGCCACCGCTGGTCGGCAGCCGACGGCGGCGCAAAGCGCGCGGGCACTGACCGTGGATTATCAACGCACGCCGCCACACCAGATACCGCCTTGGCGCGGTGTCTCCCGGACACCGACCGTGGGTCATGGACGAAGGCTGCCCTCGCAGAGGGCCCGCCGGGTAGCCGCAGCCCTGAGGCGCGTCACCGAGGCCACCGCTGACCATGGCCACGATCGTGTTACTGCACCCCTTCCCGGTCGACGCGTCGTTCTTCGACGACGTCGTTCCCACGCTTGAGGCCGCCGGGCATGAGGTACTACGGCCCGATCTGCCCGGTTTCGGTGCGCGGGTGCGGGTGCCCGGCTGGACCATCAATGAAGAAGCCGACCGATTGGCCGCTCAGATCCCCGCCGGGTGTGCAGTGGTGGGCCTCTCCCTCGGGGGCTACCTAGCGCTGTCCCTCGTTACGCGCCACCCGGATCGCGTCGGTGCGCTCGTGCTGGCTGACACCCGCGCCGAGGGCGAAACTCTGGACGGGGTCACGAGCCGGTGCGAGACCGCGGCCACGCTCCGCTCTCACGGCAGCGCGGCCTTCCTCAAAGCGTTCGTGCCGCGCGCGCTCGGCCCATCACCCCGTGCGAGTGTCATCCGGACGCTCGATGCCATCGCGCAACGGCAGGGAGCCGAGGCCATGGCCGATGCCATCCTGGCCATCGCCGAGCGTGACGACTACACCTCCGCGCTCGCTGCCATCGGCACGCCCACCTTGGTCATCGTGGGTGAGCACGACGTCGTCACGCCGCCGGCGATCGCGGTGGCCATGGCCGTGGCCATCCCGGGCGCCTCGCTGGCGATCGTCGGCGGAGCCGGCCACATGACCGCCCTCGAGGAGCCGACGGAGTTCGCCGAACTGGTCCTGCTGCACCTGGCCTGACCCCGGTCGGCGAGCGGAGCGGGGTGCCTGACACCTGGGGTACACCCGCCCCCGGTGCATGAGTGGACCGTGGTGTCTGACACCGGAAGTACGCCCGACCCCGGGCTACCGGGAACGTAAGGGTCTCACACCACGTGTCTGACACCGGAGGTGCGCGCGGCCCCGATGCATGGGCGAATGTTAAGTGCCTGACACCGGGGGCGTCGGTGGGTTGTCTAGGAAATGCCTGCCCAGAGCCATGTTTATTGACTCAGGGGGCCTCGTGCACCTATCCTCTTCGGCCGCACGTCCCGAACATCCGCACGTTACCCAGGAGTCTTCTTGCCGTCTCTCCCGCCTGCGATCAACCTGTCGTTCACCATAAGTGGGGATGGCCCGCTCGTCGTCGCACTCCATGATGTCGGTCGGCCGACGAAAGACCTGAGGAAAGCCCTCAAGCCACTCCTCAGCGACCACCGCCTGATGGTGCCCGAACTCCGCGGTCACGGCGACTCGCCATGCCCCGCAGGCCCCTGGAGCATCGACGACTTCGCATCCGATGTCGCACGTCTGGTGGCATCGGAGGGCGGTGGCGCAACGATTCTGGGCATCGGCCTTGGCGGTGCCACGGCACTGGCGCTTACGCTCGGACACCCCGGCCTCGTGGCAGGCCTCCTGCTTTCGGGCATTGGCCCACGTGGCGAGGACCCCGAGGGGCGTGACCGCTGGATGCTCATCGCGCGTGCGCTCCGCGAGCGTAACCGTGACGAAGGCCAGGCGCTTGCCGCCGAGGCCATGGCAACCCGCCCGGACTGGCGCGGGGCTCTCGCGCAGGTGGATGCCCCGGTAGTCATCATTGCGGGCAGCAAGGACAAGGCCGTTCCCACCCAAGACCAGCGGGAGCTAGCCATCTGGCTCCGTGCCGCCACGTTCGACGTGGTCGACGGCGTAGGTCACGACATGGCGCGGGACGGTGGGACCGACCTGGTCGCCGCGATCCGGCGCATGTCGCTCACCGGCACGCCCGGGGTGCTCACCGCGTCGTAACTACTGACCGGTGCCGTTCGTCTCGGCCGCGTCGCCATCCGCCGCGTCCTCGACCTCCATCTCGCCGTTCGCGATCTGGGAGAGCGCACGGATGACGGTCACACAGAGCGCGTCGCTCACGGCCACCTGCACCGACGAGCCGTCGGCGTCCTGCAGCTGGACGGTCCAGTGCGGAACGATCCCGATCTCGGGGTTGACGTGCGGCGGGGTCACCGCCACACCCACGAGGCTCTCGATGTTGACACCGAACAGCATGGCGGCCGGAAGGACCGTCGCCTCCGGCTCCCACTGCTGGGCTTCCGGGGGCATGTCGCCCCGCATCGGCTCGGCTTGGGTGAATGCACCCATGAAGTTCTCCGCGTCCTGTCGGCTGACGAATGCGCTCACCTGTACGGACGGGCCACCGAGGAACACGATGAGGGCCGAGGGGATCTCCTCGGGAGACGGCCCCTCCTCGCCCTCGGGCACCTCGATCTGTACATCGACCGGCCCGGCCTGGAACCCGGTGGCCTGGAATGCGATGGTCTGACGCACGTCCGGAACCCTCTCGTCGTGATGTAGCGTCGGCGTCCATGAGTCAGGACGCCAACGTGAACGCTCTCGCGGGACCCGGCATTCTCGCACGCAGAGGGGGACCGGTGGCGATCCCTCTCACGAAGCGGGTTCCCGCAGACCACCTGCTCATGGCCGTATCGCACCTCGACCGCCCGGTCCTAGTGCGCCACTTGGGACGCACCATCGTGGCTGCGTGCCCCGACGAGGTGGCCACCGGCGCCTCGATCTGGGACGCCCTCCGGCGACCGCAGGGCGTCGTACCGACCGCTGACCCCATGTGCGGCGGCTGGATCGGCCTGCTGGCCGACCGCCTCGCCGGTACCGTGGAACTCCTGCCCGGTTCGCCCCCGGACGAGGCCGGGCCGCCGGCCGGATCCATCGCCCGGTACCCCGCCGTGTTCGTGGTGGACGACGACGGCACCGCAACGTTGGTGGCGGAATCCGAGGGTGATGCTCTCGAGGCACTCCGGGCGGCCGTCATCCACGCCGGGCCGCTGCCACGCGTCCCGCCGCCGGGCTCGGCCGTGCTCTCATCGTTGCCGGGCGACCTGTACGTGTACGCCGTGGAGCAGGCCCGCGAGCTCATCCGCACCGGAGACGTGTACCAAGTGAACATCGTGCAGCGGCTCGATGCCGAGTGGACCGGTGGGCCACTGGCGCTGGCGCGGGCGCTGTGGGCCGCCGCCGGCCCGGCACCGCATCGCGCCTATGTCGCGTTGCCGGAGGGCACGGTGGTGTCGGCCTCGCCCGAACGCATGGTTGCGAGCGATGGTCGTACCGTCTGGAGCGAGCCCATCAAGGGCACCGAGGCCCCGGGTGACTTTGCGCGTCTTGCCACCAGCCTCAAGGATCGCGCCGAGCACGTGATGATCGTGGACCTCGTACGCAACGACCTCGGTCGCATCGCCGAGGCCGGCGGGGTGTCGGTGCCCATTTTGATGGGTCCGCTCAGCACCGCGTACGCCGCCCACATGGTCAGCCACGTCACCGCCCGGCTGCGCCATGACGCAGGGCCGACCGACGTGCTTCGCGCCGTCTTCCCCGCGGGGTCGGTGACCGGGGCCCCCAAGGTGCGGGCGCTGGAGGTGATCCGCGAGATCGAGCCCGTCGGCCGCGGACCCGCGTTTGGCAGCGTGGTGGCCGTGGGCACCGACGAATCGCTCGATGCGAGTGTGACCATCCGCACCGCGTGGATCCCCCGCGACGTCCCCCGCGCCCAGTACTGGGCGGGGGGCGCCGTCGTGTGGGACTCCGACCCGGTTGCCGAGCGTGCCGAGAGTTGGCGCAAGGCGGCGCCGTTCCTCGCCGCCATCGGCGCCGAGGTGCCATGAGCGTGGTCATGTCCCTCAACGGGTCGCTGGTGGACGCCGACGCCGCCGTGCTCCCCATTACCGATCCCAGCGTCCGCTGGGGCGACGGCCTGTTTGAGACCATGCGTGCCGAGGGTGGTCGCATACCGCTTCTCGAACGGCATCTCGCCCGCCTCGCCGCGTCCATCGCGGTGCTCGGGCTCGAACCCGTGCCGTCGGGTTCGGACATCCGCGCGGCGATCGCCACCGTGCTGACCGCCATCGGCCCTGAAGTCCACCGGGTGCGCGTCACCGTGACCACCGGCCCCACCCTGCTCGTGGAGGCCACGCCCTACGCGCCGCGGGACGCCGGTACGGGAGTCACCGTGGTGGCGCTGCCCGGAACTTGGTGGCCTAGGAACGAACTGCATGAACACAAGACCCTCTCCTACGCCGGCCACCGCCTGGCCCATCGGCGCGCGGTCGCCGCGGGCGCCGACCATGCGCTGCTCATTGACGACGCCGGACGCCTCGGCGAGAGCGACGCGGCCAACGTGCTGATGGTCATCAACGGCACTCTGGTGACGCCGCCCGTGGAGGGGATCCTCGGAGGGGTCGCCCGCGAAGTGCTACTGGAAGCCGCCCTCGCCGGAGGCATCGCCACCGAGGTACGCCATGTCCCGGAGGCCGAGTGGCGGAGTGCCGACGAGATGCTGCTGTGCAACGGGCTGGCCGGGGTCACCCCAGTTCTGGCAATCGATGGCGTACCGGTGGGGGATGGACGACCCGGACCGGTGAGCGATCGTCTGCGCCAGGCCTTTGCGGCGGCGAGCGGCGGGGCTTAGCCCTTGGTCCCCCGTGCGGCCTTAGTTCCGTGCGCGGGCTTCTCGCGGTTGGGGGGTGTGACCTTGCGACCCAGCAGGCGCATGGCCTTGAGGCCGAGCGAGAGCTTCTCGCGATCGTCGGTCTTGCCGATGTCGAGACCCGCGAGTTCGGTGATGCGGTCGAGGCGGTAACGGATGGTGTGCCGATGGGTGTACAACGTGGCGGCGGTGGCGGCGAGGTTGCAGTCGAGATCGAGATAGGTGGCCACCGTTCCCACCAACTCGGTCTGGTACTGCTCGTCGTAGCGCACCAGCGGGGCCAAGGTCTGCTCGTAGAAGGCATCGAGTTCCTCGGGTCGATCGGCGAAGACCTGGAACAGCAGTTTGTAGGTACCGGTCTCCTCGAAGGTCACCACCTCGCCCGTGCGGCCGAGGCGCTCGCCGATACTGAGCGCGAGTTGGGCCTCGTCGATGGCCGACCCCAGCCGTTCCGGATCCATCTGGTGGCGCGACAGCGCGAGCGTGAGGATGAGGCCGGGCACCGTCGGTCCGGTTGCGGCCAGCAGTCGGCGGGCGAGCGTGTGCGACAGCTCCTCCGGGGTCTCTCCCTCCTCCCCCTCGGCGCGCGGCGGCAGCAGAATGACCAGCAGATCCTCGTGCCAGTCCACCAGCGCCTTGGGCCAGTGCAGCTCGAGAACACCCCGGGTCTGCTGCATGAACCGCCGCACGAGGCGCGGGTCGGTGATGACGCGACCCTCGGTGTGTGGATCCTGCAACTTGCCCACCAGTGCGACGGCGCCCTCGGAGAGGTCGGCGCCGAGGTGACGCGCACGGCGCACGAGCGACTCGCGGCTGACAACCTCGCCCGCCAGGAGTTCCTCCACGAGGTCGCCGCGAAGACGCGCCTCCGTGTCGACCCGCGTGTTCTCCCGCACGCGCTCCACCAGCAGGGCGTCGGTGAGGGCCGGGAGCGCGGGGTCCAGTGGGGACGGGGTCGGGCCCCACGTAACGAGAACGCCAGCGAGCACGTCATCACCCTCCAGCCGCATGATGGACGCGCCCGTGATGCCCCCCACCTCGAAGGGGCCGAGCAGCGACGCCGGCCCGTGACCACGAGCGCCCTCGATGGCATCGCCCAGTGCCTCGTCGCGTACATCGGTGAGGCCTGAGGCCCCCAGCACGTCGAGGTACTCGTTAAGGATGGCCACGGGTGCTCCAAGAACCGCGGCCGCCGCTTCGGCGATGCCCGGGACACCACGGCCCGAGATGAGCGCCCGACGAAACGCGGTGCGAGCGTCGCGGTCACGGCTCTCACCCGACATCGCGCCCTGAAGGGCGCCGAGGACGTCGCCCCAAGGACGATCGTCGGGGATTCGGATGACCGGCACCTTGGAGGTGCCCGGGACCCCGGATCGGGTGACGATCGCCACCACTCCGGCGGGGATCGGTGTCGGCACGCCGGTGGGCGACACCAGTAGAGCACCCGCCTCGGGGCGCGCCCCGGGATCGTCGAGCACTAGGGCGCTCACGTAAACGCCGGCGGCGGATCCCTCGGGCACGACCGTGACTCCGTCGAGCGCGGGCAGCGCGAGGATGTCCGCAAGGGGGCGCCCCACCGGCGCCGATGTGTCATCGGCCACGCCGGATCGGCGGTTTGCGCGAGTGCTCACGCCCCCAGCATGAAGCACGGCATAGGACCGAACAAGCGCCGGGGGGGGCGGTTTGTACCCATGCACAACCGCCCGGCACCCCGTGTTGGCCCCGGCGACGGTCCCAGTGAGGCCCAACAGCCGTATTGTCTAAGAGCCGGATCGTCGATTCCGGCGTGCGATGCGATTCCCGGGGGCGTTCATGAGGCCCATACCCATCGCGCGAATACGTGCCAGGAGGACGGACGAACCGATGCCAACCCGACAGAAGAACGTGGGCGCCGCCCAGTGGTTCCCGGATGGAGATGGGGTCGAGATCCTCGATCTCACCATGCCCGACAACAACGTCTTCGGGGAGAACGTGTTCGGCCCCGCGGCACAGCGCGCGCGCCTACCGAAGGCCGTGTACCGCTCACTTCAGGCCGTGATCGAGCGCGGTTCCGAGCTCGATCCCTCCATCGCCGATTCCGTGGCGGCGGCCATGAAGGACTGGGCCCTGGCCAAGGGTGCGACCCACTACACGCACTGGTTCCAGCCGCTCACCGGCTCCACCGCCGAGAAGCATGACTCGTTCTTCGGGCCCACCGGCGAGGGTACGTCGCTTGCCGAGTTCTCGGGCAAGGAGCTTATCCAGGCCGAGCCGGACGCCTCGTCGTTCCCCACCGGCGGCATCCGTGCCACGTTCGAGGCCCGCGGTTACACCGCATGGGACCCGACGAGCCCAGCCTTCATCTTGGAGAACCCGAACGGAGCGACGCTCTGCATCCCGTCGGGATTCATGTCGTGGACGGGTGAGGCACTCGACAACAAGATCCCGCTTCTGCGCTCGATGGAAGCCCTGTCGACCGCGGCCATCACGGCACTGCGCCTGTTCGGTGACAACGACGCACGCCGGGTGTTCACCACGGTTGGCGCCGAGCAGGAGTACTTCCTGATCGACGAGCAGTACTTCTACGAGCGCCCCGACCTCATCAACACGGGTCGGACGCTGTTTGGCGCAAAGCCCCCCAAGGGCCACGAGCTCGACGACCACTACTTCGGGGCGATCCCGGAGCGCGTGCTCGCCCTGATGATGGACGTCGAGAACGAGCTCGCCCGCCTGGGCGTGCCGATCAAGACCCGCCACAACGAAGTCGCACCGGCGCAGTACGAGGTGGCGCCGATCTTCGAGAGTTCGAACGTGAGCGCCGACCACCAGCACCTGACCATGCAGACGCTGCAGCGGGTAGCCCGCCGCTACGGGATGATCTGTCTACTGCACGAGAAGCCCTTCGCCGGCATCAACGGCTCGGGCAAGCACAACAACTGGTCGATGGGCACCGACACCGGCCTGAACCTGATGGATCCCGGTGACACGCCCCACGACAACCTGCAGTTCCTGTTCTTCGCCGCGGCCGTCATTCGCGCGGTCGACAAGTACGCCGGCCTTCTGCGCGCCTCGGTGGCGACCGCCGGGCAGGATCACCGTCTGGGTGCCAACGAGGCTCCGCCAGCCATCATCTCCATCTACCTCGGGGCCGAGATCCAGACGGTCATGGAGGCCTGTGCCAGCGGCAAGGTGATGAAGAGCACGCCACGGTCGTTCCTGGGCCTTGGGACACCGGTCTTGCCGGCGATGCCGCTGCACGCGGGAGACCGGAACCGCACGAGCCCGTTCGCCTTCACCGGGAACAAGTTCGAGTTCCGGGCGGTTGGCTCGAACCAGGAACTCGGCATGGCCAACACCGTTCTCAACACCATCGTGGCCGAGTCGATCGAGTACATGGCGGGCGAGCTCAAGAAGAAGGTCGCCCGGCGTGGTGCCAACGCCGACACCGCCGTGGTCGAGGTGGTGCGGGACGTCTACAAGGCCCACGGCCGCGTCGTGTTCGACGGCGACAACTACTCCGATGCGTGGCACGCGGATGCCGAGAAGCGCGGCCTCCTCAACCTGCGCACCACCCCGGAGGCCCTGCCGCAGTTCGTCACGCCGTCCGCCATCGCGGTGTTCGCCAAGTACAAGGTGCTCGACAAGCGTGAGCTGTCGGCACGCTACGACGTCTACGTCGAGCAGTACATCGCCAAGGTCACCATCGAGGCCGAAACCGCCGCGAACATGGCGCGCACACTCCTCCTCCCTGCCGCACTCCGGCACATCGAGCTGTGCGAGGGGGCGGGCATCGAGGATCTGACAGCCGAGGTGACGGGCCTCACGCAGGAGTTTGTCACGACGATCAGGGCGCTCGAGAAGGTGAACGCCAACCACCCCCACTCAATTGCCATCAAGCACGCGCAGTACATGCGCGACACGGTGCTCCCCGCCATGGCGGCCGCACGGGTGGCGGGCGACAAACTGGAGGGCATCGTGGCCGACGACCTGTGGCCGCTTCCCAAGTACCAGGACATGCTGTTCGTGAAGTAGCGCGGCATCCGTGCCGCGGCAGGACCACAGGGCGCCTTCGGGCGCCCTGTGTCGTTCTCGGTTCGCGGCGAGAACCCGTACACCGGGCCAGAAGTGGACATGCCCGGAACGGTATGACCGTCCCCATACGGTGACTCACACCTTGTCCACAGGCCGGATCGGCCGTTGGAAAGACGTTGTCCGCCGTCGGCGTGACCGTTTCTGTGTGGAATGACACGGTGGTGTGACGGGTTGACCCTGCGGCAGATCGGCGTGAGGCGTATCCGTTTCCGTGCGTACTGACCCGGCGTGGCCTGTTACCGTCGCATCGCGGCACACCGTCTGAAGGGAAGCAATGGACCGCGACGAGATTCTGACGCTGGTGGAACAGCGCGACATCAAGTTCATCCGCCTGTGGTTCACCGACATCCTCGGGCAGCTGAAGAGTTTCGCCATCACGCGCGAACAGTTGCCCGACGCGATGGACCAGGGCATGGGCTTTGACGGCTCATCGATTACCGGGTTCAACGCGATCGAGGAGTCGGACATGATCGCCATGCCCGACCCGGCGACCTTCGCGGTGCTTCCCTACCGCCCCGAGGTGCAGGGAGTCGCGCGCATGTTCTGCGATATCCAGCTGCCGACCGGCGAGCCGTACGAGGGTGATCCACGGCAGATCCTGCGCCGTGCCCTCGAGCGCGCGCGTGGCATGGGATACGACCACTACTTCATCGGCCCGGAACTCGAGTTTTTCTACTTCCGGGATTCGCAGAGCACCGTCCCCCTCGACCGCGGGGGCTACTTCGACCTGACCACGCTCGACGCCGCCAGCGATCTGCGCCGCGAAACGGTTCTCTCGCTCGAGGCCATGGGGATCCAGGTGGAGTACTCCCACCACGAGGTGGGTCCGTCGCAGCACGAGATCGACATGCGATTCGACGACGCCCTGCGCATGGCCGACAACGTCATGACGTACCGCACGGTGGTGAAGGAGGTGGCCCACCGCGCCGGCATCTATGCCACGTTCATGCCGAAGCCCCTGGCCGGTGAGAACGGCTCCGGAATGCACACCCATCAGAGCCTGTTCCAGGGCGAGCGCAACGCCTTTTTCGACCCCGACGACGAGTACCTGCTCTCGGACACCGCGAAGGCCTTCATCGCCGGACAACTGCGCCACGCACGCGAGCTCTCCTGCGTGTTCGCCCAGTGGGTCAACAGTTACAAGCGCCTAGTACCCGGATACGAGGCCCCCGTGTACATCGCGTGGAGCCGTCGCAACCGGTCGGCGCTCATCCGCGTGCCGATGTACCACGTGGGCAAGGAGCGGGCCACCCGCTGCGAACTGCGCGCGCCCGACCCCGCCTGCAACCCCTACCTCACCTTCGCCGCACTGCTGCACGCCGGCCTTGACGGCATCGAGAAGGGCTACGAACTGCCTCCCCCGATGGAGACCAACCTCTACGAACTCGGCCCCGAGGAGCGCAGCCGCGAAGGCATCGACGCCCTTCCTGAGAACCTCGGCGAGGCCATCGAGATCGGTGCGGCGTCGGAGTTGCTCCTCCGGGCGTTCGGTGAGCACACCCACCGGCGGTTTGTGGAGATCAAGCGCGCGGAGTGGGAGGAGTACCGCGTGCAGCTGACTCCGTTCGAGATGGAGCGCTACCTTCCCATCCTCTAGGCGATGAGCCTTTCCCCTCCGGCAGACGTCATGGGCATGCCCGATTGGGCCGGTCGGTTCGTGATCGTGGCGATCGTGCTGCTAGCCACGATCGTCCTGCTCTCCATCACGCGATGGGCAGAGCGACGATCGGTCGTACGCATGACCGCAAGTATCGCTCCCGGACCGGCCCGCCAGCGCACCACGGCCCTCTCGGCAGCGGCCACGGGTATCCGTGGAATCGTCGTCATCGGTGCCCTCATCGCGCTGATCGCAACCTTCTTCGGAGCCGACAGCCTCGCCACCATCACGGGGTCAGCCGTTGTGGTGCTGGTCATCGGATTCGCCGGCCAGAGGCTCCTCGCCGATCTCGTGGCCGGATTCTTCATCCTGTTCGAGAACCAGTTCGCGGTGGGCGATCTGGTGCGGCTCGACGCCACCCTGCCAATGGGCATCGTGACGCGCCTCACCCTGCGCTCCGCGTCGGTGCTCACCTTCAACGGTGATCTCGTTGTCATGCCCAACTCCCAGATGAAGGCCGCCGAGCGCATGTCCAACACCATGCGCGACATGGAGATCGGCTTCTTTGTCGCCGACGACGCGGGGGTCGTACGCGCGGTCCGTGACGCCGCCGACATCGTGGGTCCGGGCGGAATCCGCTTCGGCACCGCGCCGGTCATCACCCGCACCGACGATCTTGGCGACGGCGTGCTCTGGGTGTGCCTGCGCGTCGACGTCCCCCCGGGATTCGAGTGGATGGCCACCCGATTGCTGGTGGACCTCATACGCGCACGCTGCGGTGACGCGTTGCTGGGTGACCCCGTGGTGAGCGACACCCAGCGCGATCTCACCGGCACCTACCAAGATACGCTCACCGCGAGTTAGGCCGGCGTCACCTCGGCGAGGAGTTCCTCCCACCGTTGGACACAGGCGTCCCATGTCCACCGGGCCGCGAACTGCCGTCCGGAGGCGCCCATCGCCGCGCACTCCGCCGGCGAGGCCGCCATACGCGTGAGCTGCCGGTCGTAGGTCGTCGCGCCGGTGTACAGCAGGCCACCCCCGCTGCGAGCGGTCTGGCCCGCCACCACGGCGGCATGCGCATTCCCAAGCGTCGGCCTGCCCGCGCGCCAAGCCTCCAGCGCCACCAGCGACAGGCTCTCGTACGGCGACGGCACCACCACCACCGCGCTCGCCGCAAGTAGATCGGCGCGCTGGGCGTTGGTGATGAACCCAGTGGTCACGACCCAGTCGGGGACGATCAGCCCGGGAGTCGCGCGACCCGCGAGGACCAGCCCGAGGACGCCCCCCGCGGCCCGGTACACGGCGTGCATGCGGATGAGCGCGTCCACACCCTTCGCCGAGTCCACCCGCCCCAGATACAGGGCGAAGCGCGGCGGCAGCGCCCAGGTCCGACGCGCTCGCGCGGGATCGCCGTCCGCCTGGGGGTCCAGCCCCGCGCCCACCACCACGCCCGGTGCGCCACCGGTTCCCACCATCTGCTCAACCAGCGACCGCTCCTCGGGCGTCATGTACGCCAGTGCGCGAGCGGTGCGGATGACCCCCCGCGTGAGATCGAACCGCAGCATCGGCTCCTCGTGGGCCAGGGGAACCAGCACCGCCCGGTCGGCGACAATGGGCATGGCCAGCTGGGTGGTCGCATAGAGATAGGTCCAGCAGACGACCGCGCGGTAGCGGGTGTACCCATCGGCCAGCGTGCGCAGCATGCCGCGCGACACCGGGCCCTGGGCCATAGCCCACTCGGCCTCACCCGCCGCATCGCCCGGGGACAGCCCCAGACGACGCACGAGGTCGGCCGACCGTGACGGGTCGGGGGCCTGCACAGGAAAGCGTGTAACCACGACCCCGTCGTCCACCTCCGATCCCTCGGCGTAGTGCGGAGCCCAGGTGAGGTAGTCACGCGCGGTGGTGGTGTAGACGGTCACCTGCCGACCGGCGCGTACGAGGGCCCGGGCGGTATCGCGGCAGAGCCCCTCGGCGCCACCCGCCACCTCGGCGCCGTACCGCTGCACCACGAAGGCGATCGGCACGGGAGCTAGTCCCGGTCGCGCTTCTCAAGATCCGCGATGCGGGCCTCGAGCCGGGTGATCTCGGCCTGCATACGGTGACGATCGCGCTCGAGCTGCACCAGAAGCTCGGCCAACGTCGGCGTGATGAGGCGCATCACTGCGCGGCGCGACCACCCCACGGCACGACCCGGCAGGCCCCCGCGCGCCGATGGCGCCGGGTCACCTACGCTCAGCGGCGGCAACACGGGATCTCCCGCCGCGTCCCGCAGTCGCGCAAGGAGCACGTCGGGATCGGGCTCGGTGCCCACTAGAAGGCGCCCTTCCGGATCAGCACGGCCGGGATCGTGCGTACGAGGATGACCAGATCGAGCCAGATGGTCCACGTCTCGATGTAATAGAAGTCGAGACGCACGAGGTCGTCGAACGAGAGGTTGGCCCGACCGCTCACCTGCCAGAGCCCGGTCATCCCCGGCAGCACCAGATAACGCTTGCGGTGCAGGTCGTCGAGTAGCAGGTAATCGCGCTCGGGCAGCGGGCGAGGACCAACCAGCGACATCTCGCCACGAAGCACGTTGACGAGTTGTGGCAGTTCGTCAATCGAGAACCGGCGCAGCAGCCTTCCGACGGGAGTGACCCGCGGGTCGTCGATGATCTTGAAGAGCGCCCCGTCCGCCTCGTTGCGGTCCTCGAGCGCCACCTGCTCCGCATCGGCGCCGAGGCGCATGGTCCGGAACTTGAGGCAGTCAAAGGGGTGCTCCTCCACACCGATCCGCTTACTGCGGAACAGGACCGGCCCGCGATCGGTGAGCCACACCGCGAGTGCCGCGGCTCCGAGGATGGGTGACAGCAGCACCAGCAGCAGGGCACCCACCACGATGTCGAAGGCCCGCTTGGCCAGGAACGCCACCCCGGAGAGCACCGGGGGACGGAGTTCGAACAGGGGCAACCCGGGGGCCGGAACGGCGCGGATGGAGTGCGAAAGCAACTGAGCGGTGGTCGGCGCCAGGCGCACCGGGATACTCCGGCGGCGGCACACGTCGAGAAGGTCGAGGATCGGCTGGTCGCGCCCCGCTGTACCGGCCAGGATGACCTCGTCGATCTGCTCGGGGTCGAGCAGGTGATCGAGCTCACGGGCGACGGCGGACGCGTCATCCGTTCCCACCCCCTGCACCAATGTGTGTGTGCCGACAACGCGATAGGCCACTCCGTGGCGATCGGTTGCCGACCGCGTGAGGCTCGCGGCGATCGGATCCGTCATGTCCGGGGACCCCACCAGGAGAGCCTTGCGCTCGAAGCCCGCCCAGTCCAGCAGCAAGGCCGTGATGCTGTCCCACGACATCCTGAGCACGATGACGAGCACCGAGATGACGAACCACGACGAGTAGACCACGTAGAAGGTCTGGAACCGCCATCCGCTGGCCAGCACCAGCGCCAACACGACGAACATCGCGATGGTCACCGACGAGAGGATGCGGGCAGAGCCGCCGCGCTCCTCGCGTTCGGCATACAGACGGTTCTTCGCGAACACCAACACCAGTGTGATGGTGACGATCGGGAGCGCCTTCTGCTCCACCGACCAGATGGCCCCCGAGTCGAGCAGTTGCCCCGTGACCCAGAGCTTGAACGCCAACACGGCATAGAGGCCGAGGAATGCTGAGGCCACATCGATGGCCACGAGTGCAACCACCGACGCTGCGCGCCTCAGGTAGTCGCGGTGCTGCCGCCCGCGGAAGATCGCGACGAACCGCACGTCGCGCGAGGCGCGACGCTCCGACGTAGCGGTCGGTGTGGCCGTGCGTCCGTCGGACGGCGGGGGTGGCGAGGTCACGTGGTGAGCGTACCGGCTACGTGACCCTCACCATGACCGGCCAACTGCTTCTGGTCTGGCGGGGGCCACTCGGAACGTCGCCGGTCCAGATGGCGCGATAGAGGGTGGAAAACGCGGGCCGGACATTGAGCGCGAAAGAGCCGTCCTTGCCGGTGGATACCACCGCCTGCTCCACCCATGAGGCCCCGACCTTTCGTTGCACGGTGACCTGCGTGGTCTGGCGGGTCGTGCGCACCTGGCCCACCAGAGTGGCGGTGCCGCCCGACCGGATGGGCGTCGTCGACACGGGCGCCATGGGAATGCTGAACACCTCGGCGGCGGGTTTGGCCGTGCCCGACTGCGTGAGCAGACCCGAACCCCACGCACCGTTGTCCTGCAGGAAGTACCACACGAACATCCCGATCCGTGTGTTGGAACGCACCCGGCGATAGGCGTCCTGGAGATACTGCGCCTGCTCGACCTCGCTCACGTTCAGCGCGTAGTCGATGACCTTGACGGTGGAGAACCCGAACTCCGTGAGCCAGATCTTCTTGCCGCGCAGGTAGGTCCGGTCCACCTCCGCCTGGAAGCGATCGAGGTTGTAAAGGTCGATGTACGACGACTCCGCAAAGTTGGTGTCGCGGGGCGTCGTGATGGGGTAGGGGTGATGGCTCACCGCGGTCATCGGCGGCCGCAGCCCGGGCTTTGCCACCTCGGCGAGGAACGCCGAGGGCGTCATCCGAGAATCGGCGCTCCGGGGGCATGACGACGGACACTGGTCGCCGGCCGGCGCCGTGACGAGGCCGGCGATGCGGGCACCCGTGTCGATCGCCTTGATGTTCGCGTAGAAGGTCCGCGCGAGTGCCGTGTAAGTGGCGGGGGATGCCGGCACCCACCTGCCCCCCTGCTTCCGGAACTGTGGACGCAGGAAGATCGGGATGTTGGGCTCGTTCCAAGCCTCCCAGTCACGCACGCCCCGTGGCGTGTAGCGGGACGCCAGCGCGTACGCGAAGTTGCCGTACTCGACAGCCGTCAGGGGCTGTCGGGCGTAGTCGGGGTACCGCGCGGTCTTTGCCACCGCCGGATCGGCGGCCCAGTCCGGCGTTCCCCACACCGTCATCAGCACGCGTACCCCGCGCGGTGCAGCCGCGTCGACGATTGCGTCGAACGCATCCCACCGGTACGCGGGATCGTTTTGGTCCTTAGGGCGCGCGGGGCGCGTCGGCGCCACCACATCCCACCGCACGTCGACCCGGATGATCCGGGCGCCCATCCGGATCATCTTCTCCACCCGGGCTTCGATCTGCTTCGGTGCAACCTGCCAGGCGCGATCGTCCTGAAGGCCCGCGAGTGGCGACGTGGTGGGAATCCCCGTGACCGTCCCCTTGCTGACCGTGGATTGAGCAGCTCCGCCACCACATCCTGCGAGGGCTACCACCACCAGGGCGGCGGTGGCTCCACGGGCGACCATCATCTGTGACCGGCTACGCATACGGACGAGTGCCTCCGGAGGACGTCTGTTTCAGGGATAGGGCCTCTTCTTGCGCGCCGACGAACATGGCGCGGGAGCCCCAGACGCCACACAGGCTAGGGCTCCGTCGGCACCGAGGGTGACAGACCATCCGGGATCAACGCGTCCTGTTCACGAGATCCTTACGGTCTCGGCCCGATTTCCCCTGCCCCACGGGAGCGCAGGTAGAGGACATGGGTCATTCGGCGGTCCGACGCACCTCGGCCCGAAGTGCACCGGATGATCGGGCGACGGTGCCGTCATCCACCGTGGTGGATATCCCCGACCGGCGCGGGCCGGGCGTCCCACCGCAGGAATCCGCCCCCCACCCGGGAGACGACCATCCGGGGACGATCATCGATCGCGACGCATCGGCATGGACCGGCTCCGGGTGTACCCATCGCACGATCCCAGACGTTTACATCCCTGAACGGCCGTGCCGACCGCAGCCATTCGGGCACGCGGATGGGATCCCTCGGCAGAGCGTCCGGTGGTGGGACCGATGCCCGACTTCACCTAGGGATGACGCACGGCACGCCGTCGGGGAACCATGGCGTAAGACACGTGGGGCCTGATGTCGAACAGGGCGCCCCGTGTCATTACTGGCACCGCGGGCCGCCGACACGGGTCCATGGCACCGATCCCCGTCGGCAGCCCCACTGCGCGCCGGATGCGTCGAGCCGGTGACGACGGCATCCGGTGGTAGATCGCCTCTCCATACCGTCACGCCGTCGCCGGGTCGCTCCCCGTATCCATGAGATCACGGGCCAGATCACCGACCGGCAGGCCATCGGCGGCGGCCTGCTCGAGTGCCTGCCGAACGTCACCCGCACGGTCAAGGCGTATGCGCAGCGTGGCATCGATCGCGGCGAGCCATTCGCTCACGCGGTCACAGTGCACCAGTAGCGCACCGTCGTTACCCGCCAGCACCGTGGCCACGTCGTCCGCCAGGAGAGGAATCGCCGCGCGCGCCTGCGCAACGTCCCGGAGCGGGTGCCAGCGCACGTGGTATCCCGCCTGTGCGTACTCCACGAGCCCATGCCGACTCCGCATGGCCGACACGATGGTCCGCACGCCCTGCGCGTGCCACCACGCGAGGTCGGCCTCCCGGCGGGCAACGCGGTGGCTACGCCCGCCGCCGCCAGGGCGCTCGGCGATTGCCAGTGATCCGGGCACGATCCATGCATGCACCGGCGGAGTAGTGAGGTAACCCATCGGTCCTCCTGTCGCTTAGGGTCTCGGTTTATGGGGGACGGTGGCCCACTACCCGGTAGCGACTCCACACCCGCGCGTGCCGAATCGCGCATCGCTCCCCATCAGTGCACCCCGCCACTCATCGCGTACGGACGCGTTGATCCGATCCGGGCCGGGCCCACGGTGTTCCCCATGACCGCATCCCGGCACGGCCCACCCGCATGGCAAGGCGGTGGGACGCAGAACTTCAGACAAGGCGGCGCTGACGTTTCGCACGTGACCGCGGCGGCGCGAGACATCGCGCGCATGGCATCTCCGGCGAGGGGAGTGATGAGGGTCACGGGACTGCCCCCGAGCATCGACGGGGGGTGCGGATGAGTACCCCCACGGCCACCGTCCCCTTCGGGGCCGACCCCTCGCGTCGCGATCACGCTCGGCCGTGACGGCGTGACACACCCCGCCACCGAACGTCAGTCGGGTCGGTAACAATCGCGGCGGCTTGGGTCAGCGCGGTGGTCAGGCGAGGGAGTGGATACCGCTCCCCCCGAGCGTTACTCGGGGGGAGGCCCCGCGCGCAGCGTGGTGTCAGTGCGGTGGGATCTCACGCCACGGGCCGTCACACGAAGGGCGGACCCGGTGCCGATCTGGGTAGCGTTGCGTCCCTGTCTCTCGCCATGGACGGTCACACGAGTGATCTCCGCGGGCGCGACGACGGAGAACGAGGGGCTGCTGTGCACCATTTCATGGGCGAGCGGTGTGGACCCGCATCAGCGGATCCCGGTGCCCCGGTGCGTGCACATCGACACCCGCCCCGCGGGGGTCGCGTCACGCAGCCGTCGCGGCCTCGCGGATCCAATCGGGCACGCGAACGGGAGTGCGCCCGGCGCGTTCGATGCACACGTGCACCAGCTCTCCCTCAGCGCAGAGCTCCGTCCCGCGCAGAAACCGGTGGCGACTGCGGAAGGACGTGCTGCCCACCCCACCGACGGTGGTCTCGATGGTGATGATGTCGTCGAGCAGAATCCGGGCATCGAACCGGCACCGGCTGTCGACGACGGGAATGCCCACGCCCTCCTCGATTAGCCGGGTAAAGGGCCAGCCACGGTCGGCCAGCCACTCGCAGAGGCCACGATCCATCCACGCGTACGCGGTAGTGAAGTGGACCTGGCTC
Source organism: Thermoleophilia bacterium (assembly GCA_009694365.1). Classification (GTDB taxonomy): domain Bacteria; phylum Actinomycetota; class Thermoleophilia; order Miltoncostaeales; family Miltoncostaeaceae; genus SYFI01. The sequence goes on from SHVE01000002.1 coordinate 166,590, forward strand.
ACATCGATCTCCGACATCACGATGCGTCGGGTCTCGCGTCGTACCTGAGGTGTGCCCGTGCTCATCCACGTGAGCCTACGCGGCTATTTCCCGCTACGAGCAGCGGGGCGCCGCGTGGTGTGGCACGAAGGGGGGGAGCAACTGACGCGCCCAGACGTTTCAGGGGCACATCCCGCGGGAACCTCAGCGCGCAACATCAATTGTACGGAGCAGGTACTGAAACCACACGTCCCCACCACGATCGCGCCCTGATGGAACCCGCGTGCCTCGGTACCTCCACCGGTTCCGCATCGACCACCGTCGATACGGCCGCCGATGCACGCCGGCGGCTGTGTCTCGGGGCCATGGCGGGTGCCCCCGGCCTCCTGCGCTATGCGGCCCGGTTCGCGCCGACGCTCCAAGACGCCGAGGACGCCTACCAGCGCGGCATGGAGGTCGCACTCAGCAAGGGACCCATCGGCGACCAGCAGGAGTTCATCAACTGGCTCCATGTCGTCATCAGGAACGAGGCCACCACGCTGGCCCGCATGCGCACCCGTGAGTTGCCGGCCGGTGACGGTGTGGTGGTGGACACCATCGACGCCATCGGCAACGACCCGCGCGAACCCGCCGCCGTGGCCGAGTGGCGCGAGCGGTACCGCACCTTGCAGGACGCCCTGACCTCGCTGAACGAGGCCGAGCGGATCTGCCTGCTGCTTCGCACCGCAGGTGTGAGCCGTGCCGAGATCGGCACCATGACCGGCTTCACCGATCGCAAGGTGGAGCGGTCCATCGTTCGCGGTCGGGCACGACTCAACGAGTGGCATCTCACCCTTGCCTCGGGCGAGCGCTGCACCACGGTGCGCTCCGCCCTCGAGCGCATCGCCGACCGCGACGGCGACGGCCGCGACCGACGTCAGGTATCCCGCCACGTGCGCCACTGCGGCCACTGCCGCGCCACGCTACGGTCGCGGCGCCAGACCAATGCGGGCCTGCTCCCCTTGATCCCGGTTGCCATCATCGCGACCACGACCGTCGGGGCCGTGGTACCCGACCCGTCACTCGGCATCACCCTGGCGGAGCGCGGCACCGCCCGTATGGCGGTGGGTATCGGGCAGGCGTGGCAGGGGCTCATGGATTTGCCAACCCTCATGACCGCGCGCGTCGGCGCAGGTGCCATCGCCATCACGGTGGTCGGCGTGGCCGGTGTGCCGCTGATGGCCAGAACGGTTGCGGATGGTCAGCGTACGACCACCCCGCTGGTCGCAGTGATGACCACCACCACGGCCAGCGTCGGTGCCACACCACCGGCTGCCGCTCTGGCCGAGCAGCGACGGCTTCAAGACCAAATCGCCCGTGATCATGAGCGGCGGGTCGCGCGACAACGCGCCGCGCGGGAGGCCGCTGACACACGGCGACGGCGCGCGGCAGCAGCGAACGCCGCGGCGACTGGCGGCTCCCGAGGCAGCTCTCCCTCACTCACGATGGCCACCCCCGCCGCGACGCCTGAGACCCAACCCCAGTTGGAGTTCGGACCATGAGTGCCCGCATCAGCATCACCACGTGCACCATCGCACTGGTCGCCATCACCGGCGGCGCGACGGCCACCGACGGGAACCTCTACACGCAGGGCGCGACCCCATTTAGCACCGGTGCGGGCGTGACGACCACCCAGCCCGCGCCATCGGTGGTGCAGGTGACCGCCACGGCGACCAACGCCGCCCCAACGGGCATTACGTGGAGCATGGGCTGGGGGTGCCCGGTACCCGGCAGTGAGATCGCGTCGGTGAGTTGGAGCGCGCTCCGGTACGCGGCGCCGTCGAGCGCGGGTGTCCAGGTCACCAGTAACGGCGCGCGTCTGTGGGCCGAGGGTGACTCCGGCATGCCGCGGTCACCGGCCGGCGGCCGTGGCTACGGTGTGAGCCTGCCGGGCGGGATCTGCGACCTCCGACTCGAGATGGTGCAGAGGGAGCGCCGCCAGCAGCATGCACGAGTGTGGTGGATCGGTTCCCCCAGCGTGGTGGTGCGTGATGTGACGGCACCGGCGGCGTCCATCACCAGTACCCCAGCCAACTGGGTACCGGGTGGCCAGGGATCGCTACGCGTGGCCTGGCAGGCGACCGACAACTTCGCAAGCGACGGCATCGCGGGCCAGCGGGTGCAACTGAGCGGCGAGGTGCGGTGGGCGGGCACCCCCGGACAGGGTCAGCACGCCGTGGACATTCCGCTCGACGGCGTTCCCGATGGCACGCACCGCATCCGCGTAGAGGTGGACGGGGATGGCACGGGCGCCGCCGCAGCGGAGAGCACCGTGCGCATCGACCGCACTGGGCCCGAGACGGGAGAGGTCACGACCACCTATCCCCCCGGCAGCACCAAGCCCGAGGTCTCGTGGAGCGCGACGGATGTCACGAGCGGGCTGCAGATTTCCGCGGCGGAGGTGAACACCGCCGTCGATGGCAGTCAGGCCGGCGCATGGGTGACCGCCGGTGCGGCGGGGCCCGCGAGCGCCGGACTGCGCGTGACCCGCACCGTGGGATCGGGCCTCGCCGACGGCGTGCACACGTGGCGGGTGACGGCACGTGACGTGGCCGGCAACGTCACCCAGCAACCCGCGCCCGACCGGCTCGTGGTGGACACCACTCCCCCCACAATCGACATGCAGCCCATCCCCTCCGCCTGGACCAGCACCCTGCCGCTCGATGTGATGCTGCGCGACAACCTCGACGGCGTACTCGGTCTGGGCGATCTCGACGTGGAGGTCAACACGGCGGCGGATGGCACTGCCAACGGCGAGTGGGTCCTCATGATCCACCAGGCGGCGACCCCAGGACGCGACGTAATGGCCGTGCCGCTCGTGGGCCTCGGTGATGGCCTCCACCTCGTGCGCCTGAGGCTGCACAACGGCGGACCGTTCAGCCAGGTGCTGGTGGCGACACGCCTTGGCCTCGTGCGCACCGACCTCACGCCGCCGGACCTTGCGCGCGCGGTACTCACGGCCATGAGCGATGGACGGGTGCGCATGACGTGGTCGGCCGACGACGCCCGTTCGGGCATCGCGACGGTGAGGCTGCAGTGGCTCGATGGCGAGACGTGGCGGACCGTGATCGAACGGCCGGCGTCGAACGGCAGCGGCATCGTGACGCTCGATCCTGCCCTCGTCCCCGACCCCACCGCTCGGATGCGCGTGCAGGTGACCGACGTGGCCGGAAACACCCGAGGAATGGAGATGGACCCGGCGCCAGTGCAACGTCCCGGCGGCCCCTCCGGTCCTGCGGGGCAGATGGCGACGGAGGCCCGAGAGGGGCTGCTGAACCTCGGTCTCACGAACGCCGACCTCGAGACCGTGGAGGGCCAGCAGTACCGGGTGGCCACCCTCCGGGCTGGAGACACCGTGACGGTGACGGGTCGCCTCACCAACGCCCAAGGGCAGCCCCTGTCGGGATTCACCATGGTGGCCCGTCAGGACGCGCGCGATCTCGCGGTGGGTATCACGGGTCCCGGCGGATCGTTCGCCCTGCAGGTGACCCCCACCCGGAGCGGCCCCATTGACGTCGGCGTTCCCGACGGCACCACGGTGATACCCGTGCCCACAGGGCCCGCCATCGCCGTACGCCTGCGAGCCACCGTAACGCTGATGGCGTCATCCCACTCGGCCGTGGCCAAGGGCACCCCGGTCGTGTTCACGGGCCGCATGCTCCCGGCGCCGGGGACCGTGGGTGGGAGAAAGGCGATCGTGCTCGAGTGGCTCGACCCGTTCCGCAAGGTGTGGCGCCCGGTCGTAAACGCCCGGGCGAACGCCGACGGCACCTTCCGGGTTCCGTGGCGGTTCCAAGCGAGCGGCCTGACCGTGCCGTTCCGGGTACGGGTTCCGAGGGAACGCGGATGGTTCATCGAGCCCGCGATCTCGAGAATCGTCGTGGTGAGGGTGCGTTAGCAGTCCGCCTCCGTGCGTAGGCCATATGAGGACGACCCCCACGCCCGGACGTACGGTTGAGGTCACCGGGGAGCCGCACGACGTCTGCCGACGGGTGCCGCAGGTCTCACGAATCAGCCGGGCGACCACCGTCTCCCACACGTTGCCAACCTGTCACCACTCTCGTCGCCGTGGACGAATAGCACCACTCGATCGGCCGTACGATCATCCCCCACGGAGCCGTCGAGGGCTCTGGGAGCCATCCCGACACTCACACCACGATGCTCGGCCGCCAGTCCGTCGCGCTCCGGGCGAGTGTGGGAAGGACGGCTACCGCACGTGGGTGGTGGCGCGGACAACGCGCACAGGTACACGAGCGGTGGCGCGGCGAACGACGGGAGTACCGCCGTGCGGCACCACCGTTATGCGGCTGACCACCGACGCCATGGCCACACGCTGAAGGAACGCCACGGCCGAACGGGCAAGCGGCACCACGATGGTGCGCGACGCCGGTCGCACTCCGCCCGTGCCCACCCGCACCGTCGTGGCGCCCCGGCCAACCACCCGGCCCGCGACCGACACCACCGACGCCACGCGCACGGTCGCTCCGGACGGAGCCGTCCCTGCGAGCGCCACGCGCACACGCACGCGGGCCCAGGCTGCCGAGCGGATCACCTGCGTCCACACCACCCTCACGGTGGCGGTCGGCGTGGCCGGCACCGTGGCCGTGGGGGGGTCGGCGGGCGGAACATCCGATTGGTGCGCGAGACGGAATGTATCCCGCACGATGCCGTCGGCGCTCTGGAACGTACCCGTGAGTTCGTCATCGGTGGCGACGAGGCGCATGGCCCCGTTGGCACCCGTGTAGTGCGCAACGCTTTCGGGAACGAACGCCGCCGGGGCTCCCGTCGGGGCCTGACCCCCCAGTCCGTTGACGATGTAGGGAATGCCACCGGAGGTCAGGCGCTCATACACATGGTCGTGGCCACTGAGTACGAGGTCGGCGCCCCACTCGGCGAACGGCCAGCGCATGGCCGGGTACGGCCCGCGCGTGCTCGACGTATAGGGCGGGTGATGCATCGCTACCACCTGGAAAGGGGCCGTGCTCGCGGTGAGGGCCGCCTGGAGCCACCCTCTCTCGGCCACCATCTCACCCGGCGTCCGGAGTGACTCATCGCTGTCGAGCACGAAGAGGTGAACCGGACCTAGGCGCACATCGAAGTAGCGCTCATTGCTGGGCAACGAGAAGTAGGCGAGGTGGTTGGCGATACCGAGATCCGAGTACTCGTGATTTCCGACTGCGGGCCACAGATGGTTAGTGGGTGACGTCCCCCCCGCGCACCAGGGTCCCGGGGCCGCACCCGCCATGAACCCGCAGTAAAACCGCCCTACCGAGCGGTCAAGCCGGTCCGTTCCCGTTCCGCCCGCCGACGCGTAGTAGTTGTCGCCGAGCAGCACCACATCGTCGGGCGCCCAGCCCGTGACCATCGCCGCCACCTGAGCCGCGCCCGCGCTCGCGGTACCCGGATCCCCCACGACGGCGACGGTGGTGGCCCCGAGGGCCGAGGTGGCACTAGCGAGGGCGACCGCGGCCGATATCGTGACGAGCGCTCGGGTGCGCGTGGTCATCGGCCGTAGACCACGAGCGGCTGGCTATGGCCCTCGGACAGGGTGGCGTACTCCGTACAGGCGGCGTTCACGGCCACAGCCTCACCCTGCGGCTCGGCGAGGTACGGGCGGGCGACGCCGGGTGCGAGGAGCGCGGCGGCAAGGCCGAATGGTGACTCGTGCACGAGAAGGCCGCCATACGTCTTCACCATCACCGTACGGCCGTCGTCGCAGGCCGACGCCCCGACCACCCACCCGTACGCGAGTTCCCCGACGAATTCGAGCACTCCCCCACCGACGAGGACCTGGGCGGCGTCCAGACGGTAGATACGCGACCGCGCCTCCCGCTTGGTGATGATGTACAGGTGACCCTGCGTGCGGTCCACCACCAGCGCCTCGGCGTCACGTGGCCCGTCCGGGTAGACGAGGGTGATCGAGGTGACACCGACGGGTGCGAGGACCGCACCGGGGGCGATTCCCGACAGGTCGGGCTCCACCAGACGGTGAACCCGTACCGACGCACGTACCGCAGCGTTGTCGCCGATATCCGCCACGTAGATGAACTCGGTTCCAAGAGGTCCGGGGCCGCTGGCGATGTCCTCCACATCAACCGCACCGATACCCGCGAGGGGAACCGTCGCCCGGATTGCGCCGTCCCGTCCGATGGCGAAGATGCGGGCCGTGTCCCCACTGTCGTTGTGGGTCCAGAACACACCCGCCTGCGAACGACTCATTGCGAGCCCCGAGGCCTCGATGACCGGCGCGCCCACGAGTCCCATAACGGTGCGTGTGGTGCCGGGAAGGCGAGTGGTGAGTGGTGGCGCGACCAGTATGGGGGCGAGTGGTGAAGCATCCGGTATCGAGGGGGACGCCTCGTCGGCCGGAACCGTGACCGGTGGGACCCGCTCGGCAGCGGGGGGATCCACGACGACGACGCCGCTCAAGGGCGGGGGGGCGAGGCGTCCACGAACCAGCTGCACCCGTCCATGGCCGGGGATGACACGGGCGCTCACGGTGATGGCGGCATGCGTCGCCGTGCAGTCGTACAACGAGCCCGCACGAAGACCCACGCGAATGGAGACCGGGCCACGTCTGCGGAACGACCGCGTGGCGTGGTGGAGGACAAGTGATATGTCTGCGGTGGCGACAACACGTATGCGTCCGCGGGAGGCGGTCACGCCCCGCACCGTCACGACCAGCGTCTCCGAACCCGCAACACACCTGGGTTCCACCGACATGCGCGGTGTACCGAGCACGGGACCGGCCAGCACTCCGAGGCCGATGAGGACTGCCACACACCCGCTACGGAGGGATGTCATGTGATCATCCTCCCCTCGCACGGCACCACGTGCGTCCGTGGAGGCTCCCACCTCACGAAAAGCGAACGAAAAGTGAACGAAATCCACCCTTCCGCATATCACCGCGGCATGAGTCGTGCATCGGTCATCGTGGCCGATGCGGGTACGCTGCCGACGCATGGATGCCGATGTTCTCTTCGACGCCACTCCCCTCGGCCGAGACCATTCCGCCCGCGGCATCGGTGCGGCCGTGCGGGGAATGGCCGAGGGTCTGGCGGCACAAGCTCCGAGACGGCGCCCGGCGTTCTTGGTCGAGGGCGAAGGCGTGGAGGTTCCGCTCATCCCCGAGCGCTATTCGGTGAGGTGGCCGAACGTCCGCATTCGCCGACTTCCCGACCCGTGGCCCGTGGCACACGTCGCTCGGGTCGTGCGCAACCTCACCCCGCGTCTGTTCCACTCCACACAGCCCGACCTCATGCCGTCGGGCATTCCGAGCGTGGTGACGCTGTACGACCTCATCCCCGCCGCCTACCCCGACCTGTTCCTGTCCGGGGGCAGCCACGCGGCCACAACGGCCGCCTACCGCCGCTGGATGGCCCGGCTGCCGGATGCCCGCCTCCTGTTGTGCATCTCGCAGGAGACCGCGGCGGACGCCGTGCGCCTGGCCGGCGCCGACGCCGCGCGCTGCCGGGTGATCCCACTCGCCTGCCCGCCCATCGCGACCGCCGACGGTGAGACCCCGGAAGACCCCTACATCCTCATGACCGGTGGACTTGAGCCGCACAAGAATCCGTGGCCGGTCATCTCGGCGCTCGCGCTGCTGCCCGAGCCCCTGCGCCTTGTGATGACGGGCCAGTGGAGTGGTCGCCGCACGCGCCGGGTACACGACTACGCCCACCGTGCGGGCGTGGCGCATCGGGTGGATCTACTCGGCCACGTCCCCGCCACGTATCTGGCGGCGCTACGCCGGGACACCGTGGCCGTGGTCGTTCCGAGTCTCAAGGAGGGCTTCGGCCTCCCGGTGCTCGAGGCCATGACCACCGGTGTACCCGTCATCGCCAGTAACACCCCGGCGCTCCGGGAGGTGGGGGGCGACGCCGCGCGCTACGAGGACCCGTACGACCCGAGCGGGTGGGCCGACGCCATCGCCGAGGCCTGGCAGGAGCCCGAGATTGCGAGGTCGGCGGCCATCGGGGGGCCGTCGCGGGCACGGAGGTTCTCGTGGGATTCAACCGCGACACAGTTGCTCGCGGCCTACGACGAAGCGCTCACCCAGTGACCACACACCGGGTACGGCCCCTCGTGGTGGTAGATGCCCGCCTCGCCCACCGCAGGGGCACGGGAATCGCGCGGGTCATCACCCGGACCCGCAACTCCATGCGCGAAAACCCGCCACCCGATTTGGACGTGCTCTTTGCCGACGGGCCCCGTGGGCTGCCCCGACGGAACGTCCTCACCAGCCTCGGCAACCTGATCATCGACATGGTCTGGCTCGGAGTGTTGCTGCCCCGCACGGCCCGCAAACACGGCGCCGCGCTCATCCACTCCCCCATGAACTGGGGGCCCGTCCGGGGCCGCACCCCCATCACGGTGATGATCCAGGACCTAGCCTACGAGCGCATGCCCGAGTCGTACCCCGCGCCCTTTCGCATGTGGGCGTCTCTCCTCGGCAGGCGCACCGCGCGGCGCGCGACGTTGGTGATGGCCACGACCCGGGCGGGTCTGCACGATGTGCAGGAGATCTACCGGGTTCCGAGTGACCGCATTCGCGTTGTGCCCCTCGGCGCCGATGCCGACGGACAACCGGACGACCCCCCGGCTCGTGAGCCGTTCATTCTCGCCGTGGGTGAGTTTGAGCCCCGCAAGCGCGTGCTCGACCTCATGACGGGGCACGGGCAGTACGTCACGACGGCGCCCAGCCATCCCCCCGTCTGCCGACTCGTCGTCGCCGGCGGCGGTGGCAGCCAGGAAGACGAGGCGAGGGGTCGGTGCGGGCCGAACTGCGATCTCGTGGGGTTCGTCTCCGACGACGCCCTCGCCGACCTCTACCGCCGCGCCACGCTGTTCGTAAGCCTGTCGGCGTATGAGGGGTTCGGACTGCCCATCGTGGAGGCCATGGCGCACGGGTGCCCAGTGCTGGTGGCCAACAACTCCTCCCAGGCCGAGGTGGCCGGAGACGGCGCCTTCCTTATCGACGACCCCTCCCCCGAGGGGCTGGCGGCGGCGCTCACCGACGTGCTCTCCGACCGGGCGGAGTTGGCACGCCGGGGTGAGGCGGCCCGGGCCCGCGCGGCCGAGTTGACGTGGGACATGACGGCCCGGCGCACGGCCGACGTGTGGCGCGAGGCGCTCGGGCTCACCCGATGAGGGTGGCGGTGGACGCCCACGCGGTGGCCCAGCCATCGGCTGGCGACGCGGGCAACGCACGGTGGATCGAGAGCCTCATCCACGCTCTGGTGCAGACGGCCGCTCCGGGTGACGACGTGGTCGCCATGGTGGCGCACGATCCAGCGCGCGAGCGAATCGACCCCTCCGTGCCGCTCCTCACGGTCACCGGGTCGAACATACGACGCCTGCTATTCGACGCTCCCCGGGCGATGGAGCGGGCCCACGCCGACGTGGGGGTCTTCAACTACGTCGTTCCGCTCCGGGGCCGGACCCGCTCGGCCGTGGTGGTGCACGACGCCGCGTTCGTCACCAACCCGGAATGGTTCAGCACACGGGACACCGTCCTGCTCGGACGGATGGTGCCGCGGGCGATCCGGCGCGCCGACATAGTCATCTGCGTGTCACACGCTGAGGCGGCGATCGTGACCGACGTCTTTGGCATCGACCCCACCCGAGTGCACGTGGTGCGCACGTTCCCGGCGCCCATGTTCACGCCCGACCCGTCGGGCACGGCGGGCGCCCGGGTGAAGAGCCAGTTCGGACTGGGCCGGTACGTGCTGGCGGTGGGCGACATCCACCCGCGGAAGAACATCGCCGCGCTGGCCCGGGCGATAGAACTGATCGGGGACCCGACACTTCAGCTGGCCCTGGTTGGCCGCCCGGCGCTGAACGGCGACGCCATCGTGCAGGCAGCCAAGGCCCACTGGCTGGGGCACGTGGGCGACGACCAGTTGGCCGACCTCTACCGGGCCGCCGCGGTGGTCGCCGTTCCATCCCTCTACGAGGGCTTCGGGCTGCCGATTCTCGAGGCGATGGCGTGTGGCGCGCCCACCGTGGGCAGCAACCGGGGGGCCATGCCCGAGGTGGCCGGCGCGGGCGCCATCGTGGCCGAGCCCACGGCCGATTCGTTGGCCGAGGCCATTGTCGCGGCACTTGAGCCGGGCACGGCGGACTGCCTGCGCCGCGCCGGACCCATCCAAGCCGGAACGTTTACTCCCCAGGCCATGGGGCAAGCGGCGTGGGATGCGCTCGGACGGACCTGGGCATGAGGATCGCCCTCATCGGCACCCGTGGCATTCCTGCGACCTACTCCGGCTTTGAGACCGCCGTGGAGCACCTCGCCCAGCAGTTCACCGACCGTGGCCATCAGGTGACGGTGTACTGCCGCCCCCACATGACCGAGCGCCGGGATGAGCACGCGGGTGCCAAGCTCGTGTTCCTCCCCACCGTTCGGAACAAGTACCTCGACACCATTCTGCACACGACGCTCAGCACCGCGCACCTCATCACGAGGGAGCGACCCGACGTAGCGATCTACTTCATCGCGGGTAATGCACCGGTCGTTCCGTTTGCGCGCATGGCCGGCGTGCCGAGCATCCTGCAGATCGACGGAATGGACTCCGAACGGGCCAAGTGGCCGACGCTGGCCCGTCGGCTCATCCGCCAGGCCGAGCGAATGTCAGCGGCGGCGGCCACCGTCGCCGTGACCGACAGCGCAACCGTGGCTGACCTCTACGAACAGCGGTTCGGCCGGCGCATCCTCGCCATCCCTTACGGGGCCGACCTGCCCGACCCCGGTGGCACCGCCGAGTGCGAGCGCCTGGGCGTGGAGCCCGGGCGGTTCATCCTGTTCGTCGGGCGGCTCGTGCCCGAGAACAACGCCCACCTGCTGGTGAAGGCCCATCGCCTGCTTTCCCCCGGCTGGCCGCTGGTTATCGTGGGCGACGCCCCGTACTCGGGTGAGTACATCGCGGCCCTCAAAGCCGACAGTGACGAATCGGTGATCTTCCCGGGCTACGTTTTCGGCGACGGCTACGCGGAACTGGTACACCGGTGTGGCGTGATGTGCGTGCCCACCGAGGTGGGTGGCACACATCCGGTGATACTGGAGGCCATGGCCGCCGGCGCACCCATCGTGGTGAGCGATCACGCCCCCAACATCGAGGTGGTGGGCGACACGGCGGCCACGTTCGCGCTCGCCGGTGGGTTTGAGGCGCTGGCGGTAACGCTGGACGAGATGATGGGGGATCCGGCATGGCGCCGCGCGCTGGGCGAGGCCGCAGCGAAGCGGGCGGCGGAGCGGTACGGGTGGGGCCGGTGCGCCGAGCGGTATCTGGCAATCGCGGAGGCGATCACGGCGCACACATCCTGAACCTCGCCATCGGCCGCCGCCGCAACGGTGCTCGTGCTCGAGTACCACCGTTGGGGCGGTGACGCCGACGAGGACCTGTCCGCGCGCGCTGTGACCTGCTGCACCGTGCCGGCGTTGCATGGCGCAACGCCGGTGGGCCCGGCCACGACTTCGGGCTGCTCTGGGCCTAGCGGCCGGGCTTCTCCGGGCCGATCTCCTCGGCCACCACGTAGTTGGGCCTGGCACGGACTTCGTCGTAAATCTTCCCGACGTACTCGCCGAGGATCCCCAGAAACGTGAAGATGAACGCGGCGAGGAAGAACATCACAGTCATCACCGATGTCCAGCCTTGGGTGGTACCGGTTCCGAAGATCGCCCCGATGATCACCCAGACGAGGCCGGGCACTGCAAGGACAGTCATCAGAAAGCCCATGAGGGTCATGAGGCGCAGGGGCAGTTTGGAGAACGAGAAGATTGCGTTGGTACCGCCGAGTGTGCGCTTGACCAGTGAATACTTGGTCTCCCCAGCCGCACGCTCACGACGCTCGGCCTCCACGGGTACCTGACGGAATCCGGCAAACGCGCGAAGGCCCGGGAAGTACCGGCCCTTCTCGGGCAGATCGTTGATCACGTCAACCACTTGACGATCCATCAACGAGAACGGACCGGCACCGCGCGGCAGGTCGATGCTCATCACCCGTGAGGCCAGACGGTAGAAGCCGCTGAACGCGGAGCGGAGAAGGCGCCCCTCCTTGCGCCCCTGCGCACGGCATAGACCACATCCGCGCCCTCACGCCATGCCCCAATGAGCCGGGGGATGATCTCGGGGCCATCCTGCAGGTCGGCATCCATCACGATGACCGCATCGCCACGGGCCGCGCGCAGCCCCGCCTCGATCGCCGCCTCATGGCCGAAATTGCGGGAGAGGATCACCGCACGCACTCGTGGGTCGCGCGCTGTCAGCTGGCGCATGACGGATGCGGTCTGGTCGCGTGAGCCATCATCGACAAACACGAACTCGAAGTCGTCGGGCAGTCGGTCGATCTCCTCGGAGACCTCGCGATGGAAGGCCTCGAGAACCTCTTCCTCGTTACACGCCGGGACAACCAGCGAGATCAGCGGCATTCGTCGCCTCGTCGAAGTGGGGCCAGCGTAGTGGACCACCGCGACGCGCCGTACCATGCTGCAGTGCCGAGCGCTCAGTCCTCACACCGCGACAACGACATCCGCAACTCGCTGATTGTCGGTGCGTCCATCGCCGGATTCAGCCTCGGGGCCTTCGCGTTCTACCTCGTCGCGGGGCGTGCGCTCGGCCCCGAGGCCTACGGGCTCGTCGCTGCGCTCCAGAGTGTGCTCGTGGTTGTCGGAATGCTCGTGATCGCACCGCAGTGGTCCATCGCCCGTGTGGTCGCCGGCAGCGAGGGCGCCGGGCGAATCGACGCACTCGCCGCCTATCGGCGCGGGCTCATCCTCAGCACGGCAATCGCCGCAGGCGTGGGTTTGCTCGCCACGATCGTCACGGTCATCCTCAACGAGGTACGCGGCGGGATTCCCGTTGCCCCGCTCGTCATCACCTACGCATCGATCGTGGCGCTTGTCCCGTTGGTGATCGCGTGCGGCGCACTGCAGGGCCAGCGCCGCTATGCGGGACTCGCCTGGAGTTACGCATTGAGCGGCATCCTGCGGGCGCCACTCCTTGCCGTATTCCTCTTCATCCCATTCCTCAGTGACGTTGACGGAGCAGTGCTTGCCGTGGGCGCGGCAATCGCGCTGGGCGCCGTGTGGGTCGTGTGGCTCACCCGTAGTGATCTGCGCATCGCCAAGCGCCCGAGCGCTGCGACGTGGCGAAACTTCGTGAGCGCACTGCCTGCCGTGATGGTGGGACTCACAGGAATCGCAGTGCTCACCAACGTGGACGTGATCGCAGCGAAGTTGTCGCTCGGTGGCGAGCAAGCAGGGCTGTTCGGCGCAGCAAGCGTGGTGGCCAAGGCGCTGCTGGTGGTGCCCCAGGCACTTGTGATGGTGCTCCTGCCACGGGTCGCAGAGCGCGAGTCACGCGGGCAGCGCACCGGGTCGCTGCTGGCAGCGGGCATCCTGGTCATGGCACTGGCGGGTGCGCTCGCGATGGTGCTCGCCGTGCCCCTCGCCGAACCGATCATGAATATTGCGTTCGGGGCTGAGTACGCCTCGGCATCAAGCCTGCTCGTCCCATTCTTCGGCGCCACAACGCTGCTCGGTGCCCTGCTCATTCTCGTCAACCATCATGTGGCGCGCAGCGACCACCGCTTCGTATGGGCGGTGGGCGGGCTGGCGGTGCTGCAAATCGTCCTGCTGACGATGTTCTCAACTTCCGACAAGGCCATCATCACCGTTGATGCGGTGGTCGGGGGCATCGGGCTTGTGGTGCACGAGATGATCTACTTCAACACTGACGAAAGCATGCTGCGAGGGGCCGGAGCACAGTTTGCGACGGTGCTGCGACGCATCACCCACCGCGGACAAGGAGCGGAGTGAAGAGCCTCCCCACCAACATTCCGGGCCTTCTTGTGCTTGAACCCACCGTGCACGGCGACAGCCGTGGGTGGTTTCAGGAGACCTACCGGCAGAACGTGTTGGCCGATCTGGGCGTGGCGGACAGCTTCGTTCAGGACAACCACAGCCGGTCGGCCAAGGGTGTTCTTCGCGGCCTGCACTTTCAGGTTGGGGATCACCCACAGGCCAAGCTGGTGCGCTGTGCGCGCGGTGCCATTGCCGACGTGGCGGTTGACCTGCGTCGCGGTTCACCTACGTACGGCAATTGGGAGTCATGGCAGCTCGATGACGAGCGCGGCCTTCAGATGTACATCCCGGTCGGCTTCGCACACGGGTTCGTGGTGCTCTCCGACGTGGCCGACGTGGTGTACCGCTGCTCCGACTACTACGACCCCGCCGGCGACAGCGGCATCAGGTTTGACGATCCGGGCGTGGGCGTGGAGTGGCCCGGTGCGCCGCATTCGGTGAGCGACCGTGACGCGACTGCACCACTCCTAGCTGACATCGCCGACCAGCTTCCCTTCATCTGGAGCGCATGAGCCAGCCCGAGCTCTCGGTCGTCATCGTCTCGTACCGCTGCGGGGCGCTGCTCGATGACTGCCTCACCAGCCTCGATGCCAACCGCTCGACCGTGGACATGGAGGTCGAGGTGGTGGACAACGCGTCGGGTGACGACACGGTCGAGGTGGCTCGCCGTCACGCCTGGGTGACCACCACCGCGCTCGACCAGAACCTGGGCTTCGCTCGCGCCAATAACCTGGCTATGGACCGGGCCCGCGGAAGGACCGTGCTCGTATTGAACCCCGACACCATCGTTCCGTCCGGCGCACTTCGCGCCTGCCTTGACGAACTGTGGCGTGATCCATCGGTGGGCCTTCTCACCCCTCGCCTCGTTGACGTGGATGGTCGCCTCGACCGCCGGTGCCACCGCGGCTTTCCCACCCTGTGGTCGTCGTTTTGCTACTTCACCACCCTCGACCGGGTGTTCACGGGACCACGCTCGCGGCGGTACACAATGGGGCATCTCCCGGAGACCGAGGCGGCTGACGTGGAGGCCGTGTCGGGTGCATTCATGCTGATGCCCGCGGAGGCCATGCGACGGGTGGGTGGCTTCGACGAGCAGTTCTTTATGTACGCCGAGGACATCGACCTGTCGCTGCGATTTGTGGAGGGCGGCTACCGCGTGCGGTACTGGCCCGAGGTTGACGTCGTACACGTGGGTGCCGGGTCAAACGTGTCGGGCCAGCGCCCGCCAGCGGCGAACGCCGCCTACTTCCGCACCATGGCGCCCTTTGTACGAAAGCACCGCACGGGCCTGCATGGCTTGGTGCTGAGCGCCACGGTGTGGGTGATGGGAGAGTTGATGCTGGCGGCCAGCGAGGGCGGCCGGCGTGTGAAGAAGTCGGCGTGAAGATCGCCCTGGTCTCATGCGTGTACCCGCCATACAAGAGCGGCATCGGCAACGTGGCGGCGCGCCATGCGCGGCAGCTCACCGACATGGGCCACCGAGTCACCGTGTACTGCCCGGTGCACGACGACGAGCCGGGTCGCGACACCGTTGACGGCATCGTGGTGGAGCGCCTGCGCTCGCTGGTGCGCCACGGCAACTCGGCGCTGGTGCCGCAACTGGTGCGGCACATGAAGGGCCACGACGCGGTGTACATCATGTGGCCATTCTTCGGCGGCGCGGAACCCGCCGCCATTGGCGCGCGCATGCACAAGATCCCCTACATCGTTTTCTTCCATATGGATGTGCTGTGGGATGGCTGGCGCGGAACGATTCTGGACGGCTACGAGCGCACCGCCGAGCCGTGGATCATGCGCCATGCCCATGCCGTGCTGGCCAGCTCAACAGAGCTCGCACAGGCCTCATCGCTTGGGCATGTGAAGGGCATCAGCGTGCAGCCGTCGGCGTACTCGCTCGATCTCTCGCGCTTTCACCCCCCGGGGGCCGATGAGCCGCACCCCGCGGTGCCCTCCATCGTGTTTGTGGGTGCCATGGATGCGGGCCACGCCTTCAAGGGCGCTCCACAGCTGATCGAGGCCTTTGCACGCACGCGCGCGGATGTGCCCTGCACGCTTGAGCTGGTGGGCGATGGCGACCTTCGCCCAGGCTTCGAAGCGCTGGCGCAGGCCAGCGGAGTAGCCGATGACATCAACTTCCTCGGGCGCGTTGACGACGACGAGCTGGCGCACACCTACCGCATGGGAAGTGTGGTGGTGCTGCCGTCCACCACCCGGGAGGAGGCCTTTGGCGTAGTGCTGGCCGAGGGCATGGCGTCGGGCTGCCCGTGCATTGCGAGCGACTTCCCTGGCGTTGACGCGGTGGTGAAGAGCGGCGACGGAATCCTGGTGCCGCCCGGGGATGTACCGGCGCTGGCTGACGCCATCTCCTCGGTCATCGGCGATCCGGAGCGGCAGGCACAGATGTCGAAGGCGGCGCTTGCCGGTGTGGTCCGCTACTCCCCGGAGGCGGAGCGGGAGCGGCTCGCGGCCGCCTTCGCAGGAATCCCGGCGGGGTCGCACCGCTGATGGCCACCGCCATGCCCCCGCCTCCACCCGCCGCACACCGTGGGCGACGCATCAGCATCGAGGTGCTGGTGGTGCTGGCCGTGGCCGGCCTCATCGCCGTCATTCTTACGTGGCCGCTCGCGGCCAACTTCGACACGATCATCGCGGGTGGTGGCAGCGCGGGCGACAACACCGGCTACATCTGGGATCTGTGGAGCAGCTCGCACTACGGGATAGACCTGTGGGGTGCTGGGCTGCAGGATCACGTGGGGCTCCCGTTCGGTCGCACCGTCATTGGCGGCGGCAACCTGCTGCTCTTCTTCTACAACGTGCCGGGGGCAATTCTCGGCACGTTCCTGCCCACCATCGCCGCATACAACGTGATGGTGCTGGCGGGCCTGGCGCTCACCGGGGCCAGCATGTACCTGCTGGTCAGGTGGCTTGGGCTGGGCATTGGGCCCGCAGCATGGGCGGGCCTGGCGTTCGAGATCTTCCCGTACGAGGCCCTGCGCACCGCCGCGCATCCGCCGCTTGCATGGCTCATGTTTGCCCCACTGCTCCTGATGGCGTGCACCTGGTGGCTGCAGAAGCCCTCATGGCGACGGGCCACCGTCATGGCGGCGGCCACGCTCTTCGCGTGGCTCAGCGATCCGTACTTCGGCGCCATGGCCCTGGTGGCCGTTGGTGTCACGCTGCTGGTGGCCATCCCGCTCTTCGCACACTGCTTCGGTGGCAGGGCCGTTCTCGCCCGCGTGGGGGAGGCCATCGGCGCGCTGGTTGTGATCGTAATCGTGCCGCTGGCGGTCATCATCGCGTCCACACGGGGGGTGGCAGACCAGATCGTCACGCGACAGCGCGTCGAGCTCGAGCTGTACGGCGCGCATATCGGTGACTACCTCAAACCGGTGTCCGGTCAGTACCTGTGGACCGGAATATTCGGCACCGACGCCGCCCAGTGGCCCCTATCGAGCCCGGGCGGCGAACGCATGGCATTCCTGGGGTGGACCGTCATGGCGCTCGCGATCATCGGCCTGGCCCTTGGCTGGCGCCATCGAGGCAACATTGGGCTACGCCTGCGCGCGGCCCTGTTCCTCACCATTCCCATCGCCATCGCGATGGCCCTCTTCAGCCTGGCGAGCCCGTACTCGGTCTTCGGGCACAGGATCCCCATGGCGTCGTCCTTCGTATTTGACTACCTGCCATTTCTTCGGGTGTACGCACGCTTCTCGTTGTTCGTCATGGCGTGCGTGCTGGTAATGGGTGCGGTGGGGCTGGCCCTGCTCATGCGTGGACGCAGCATCACCTGGCGCAACAGCATCATTGGGATCGCCATCATCCTCACCGCCATGGAGTTGCCCATCTCGGTGCCCATCGGAACGGGCGTGCCGATTCTCCTGAACGGGACGGCACCGGAGAACGTGCCGACCTGGCGCTGGCTCGCGAACCACGACCCCGGTGCGGTGGTATTCGAGACCCCGGCCTTTCCCAACGAGACCATCGACCGCGAGTTCCTCTACGGCCAGCTCGTACATGGACACCCACTGGCCAATGGGGGGCTCACCGAACCGGGAGCCGTCAGCGACTTCGGACGCGAATACGGCAACCCGCTCTTCCCGGCGTCACCTGCCGCCTACGCGACGGCGGGGATCAGGTATGTGGTGATCAACCCGTGGGCATGGCAGCAGGCAGGGCTCACCACACCAGATGTGGCGACGCCGCCGGCCGGGTATTCCGTGGCCGCCACCTTCCCCGACGGCAGCGGTATCTGGCGGGTTACCGCTGCGCCCGACGTGGCATTCGCTTTCCCCGCCGCCGGATGGACCAACCCCCAGACCATCCGGGGAGTGCGCTGGCGATACATGGGCGGCACCGCCACCGTCGCCGCATGGGCGCCGCGCGCGGCCACGGTGACCATCCGGTTTCGGGCAGCGGGCTTCGTCGCCGGCAGCACGTACAAACTCACAGTGAGTGCACCCGATGGCACCACCTCATCGTTCCCGGTCGTCGGGCGCTCCTCAATCAGACTTCGTGCCGCGCTCCCCCAGGGGGCAAGCACATTCCATCTGGTTGCATCGGGCGCACAGGCCATGCCACTCAGCACCGCTGACACGACTCCGGTGGCAGTGCGGGTGTCACAGTGGGTGATCTCATGACGCGCGCACTCATCACCGGGCATCGCGGATTCGTGGGTGTGCCTGCGGGGTCGAAGTCCCTCGTGCCGGGGACGGAGTTCCGGTACACATTCACCATCGTTTCCCACTTCCCTGAAATGCCGGTCACTCGTGGGGGCCGCCACCGATGAACGATGCGTCGGTAACGACAGAGCCCGTGTGGGTGTGTATTCCCACCTATAACGAACGTGAGAACGTCCACGCGCTTGTGACTGCCGTTCTGGCGTCCCTCGACTCTGCTGGCATTGATGCGCACGTACTGGTGATCGACGACGGCTCCCCCGACGGCACCGGGGCGATCGCCGACCTCATGGCCAATGACGATGTCCGCGTGCACGTGCTCCACCGCCCGGGGAAGGGCGGCATCGGCCCGGCCTATATCGCAGGGTTCCAGCACGCACTGGCACAGGGCGCCGGGCTCATCCTCGAGATGGACTGCGACTTCTCCCACGACCCTGCTGCCCTTCCTCGTCTCATCGAGGCTGCGGGCGATGCCGATCTGGTGATCGGATCGCGCTACACCGCTGGCGGGGGCGTGACGGATTGGGGACTGGTCCGTCGGGGCATCAGTCGTGGCGGGTGCCTGTACGCGCAGGTGATCCTCGGTACGTCGGTGAGAGATCTGACCGGCGGGTTCAAGTGCTTCCATCGGCGGGTGCTTGAGGCGATTCCGCTCGATGAGGTATCAGGCCAGGGCTATGGGTTTCAGATCGAGATGACCTACCGCACTCTGCTTGCCGGCTTCCACGTTGTCGAGGTGCCCATCACCTTCACCGATCGCACGGCGGGTGAAAGCAAGATGAGCCGCGACGTCGTGATGGAGGCAGCCACTCTCGTTCCACGACTTCGACGGCGGCTCGGGCCGATCCCGCGGGGCTGAACCCCCCAACCAGGGGCTCCCCTCCCGGTATGCTGACCCACGTGCCAAATGAGATAACCCCGCAGGACGACGCCGCAGGCGCGGGCCGAGCCCAGATCCTTGACCTCGTGCGCGAGTACCACGCGGTCGCCTTCCCCGACACGGCTTTCGTCGCCGGGTCGTCGCCCATCCCGGTATCGGGTCGGGTATTCGACGACGACGACATCGCCAAACTTGTCGATAGCTCCCTCGACTTCTGGCTCACAACTGGACGGTTCGCCGCCCAGTTCGAGCGCGAGTTCGCCAAGCGCATGGGGCTCCGCCACTGCCTGCTGGTCAACTCAGGATCATCCGCCAATCTGGTTGCGTTCTCAGCCCTCACCTCGCCCAAGCTCGGCGACCGCCAGATCCTTCCCGGCGACGAAGTCATCACCACCGCCACAGGATTCCCCACCACGGTGAACCCGGCCATTCAGTACGGCGCAGTTCCCGTGTTCCTCGATGTCGACGTGCCCACGTACAACATCGATGTGTCGCTCCTCGAAGAGGCATTGTCGCCAAAGACCAAGGCCGTGATGGTGGCCCACACCTTGGGCAACCCCTTCGACCTGGCGACGGTCACGGACTTTTGCCGGCGCAACGGGCTGTGGCTCATTGAGGACTGCTGCGACGCCGTGGGCGCCAGGTACGACGGCAAGCCCGTCGGCACCTTCGGCGATCTCGCCACCGTGAGCTTCTACCCGGCCCACCACATCACGATGGGCGAAGGCGGGGCTGTGCTGTGCAACCAGGGCGCCATCAAGGTGCTTGCCGAGAGCTTTCGCGACTGGGGTCGCGACTGCTGGTGCGAGCCGGGCAAGGACAACACCTGCGGCAAGAGGTTTGACCAGCAGTTCGGCACGCTGCCGGCCGGCTATGACCATAAGTACGTCTACTCGCACATTGGGTACAACCTGAAGGTGACCGACATGCAGGCCGCCGTTGGCGTGGCGCAGCTCGCCAAGCTTGATGGCTTCATTGAGGCCCGCACGCGTAACTTCGATCACCTGTACGAGGGGCTGTCCGACCTGCAGGATGTCCTGGTGCTGCCAGAGGCCACACCCAACAGCGAACCCAGCTGGTTTGGATTTCCGGTTGCCATGCGTCCCGAGGCGCCGATAAGCCGCAACGATCTGGTGCGCGCGCTGAACGACCGGGGCATCGATACCCGTCTCGTATTCGCAGGCAACCTGCTTCGTCTGGCCGCGTGAGCGACGACCAACTTGCCGACCTGTACCGGGCGGCCACGGTGGTGGCGGTGCCATCGCTCTACGAGGGATTCGGCCTGCCCATTCTCGAGGCCATGGCCTGCGGGGCGCCCACCGTGGCGAGCAGCCGCGGGGCCATGCCCGAGGTCGCCGGTGAGGGCGCCATCGTTGCCAACCCCACCCCAAGCGCGCTGGCCGACGCCATTCGCGAGGCGCTCGATCCAGTGGTGGCCGACCGCCTGCGTGCGGCGGGGCCGGTGCAGGCGGCCACATTCACCCCAAGCGCCATGGGCAGGGCCGGATGGGATGCGCTCAGGCCGGTGCTGACTCGGTGACGCCGGTGCGGGCTGGCAACGCGGCATTTACCGCAGCCCAGATAACAACGATGGACCAGAGCATGCCGGTGTAACTGAACACCACGGCGAAGCCGCCGTCCCCCACCGGCCAGGCGAGTGGTGCCATCGAGGCGACGATCGCCACCAGAACGAACCCCGCCCATATCTGCCAGCGCATGCGCGTCCCAAACGCATTCGCGAAGAGACCGCGGCCCTCGGGCTCCGGGCGGCCGAGCCACGGCACCGCCGGCTGGGCGATGATCACGGCCGCAAGCGGGGGGACGAAGGCGAGGTAGTAGCCGAAGCTGAGCGCAGGAACCAGTGCGGGCAGGGCCATCACCGTTACCACCACTGCCGCACGGGGTACTGAACGGCCTCGCCAGAGAAAGACAGCCACAACCAGAATGGTCAGAAGCAGGCCCGGAAGGAGCGAATGATCCCGCAGCCACCCCAGTGTGTCTTCTCCGCCCCCGAGCCAGTCAGACACACGGGCCACCACGCGGGTGAGGGACAGATTCGCGGCGGGAGGAGGGCCGGGGCCGCCGACCGGGTCGCCGATCGCGGGATTCAGGTGCACAACTCCGTCAATCCACTGACGCAGGTTGTCGAGACGTGAACCGGGCCAGAGGAGGAACCCGAGCAACGTCACGACGACCGCACCACCAGCCGATGCGAGAAGCGACCACCATCGGCGCACGGCAATGAAGGCAACTGCCAGCAGCACATATTGGGGCCTGATCGCAGCAGCCACGATGACGGCTGTGGGTGCCACCCAGAGCGGCGAGCGATCCACGAAGAGGGCAAACGCCAGAAGGAATGGCACAACAAAGCCCACATCACCGCCCCGGTCGAAGATTATGAGCAGCGGCGTGGCAGCGGCGCCCAGCACCAGAATGGTGACCGTCCGGCCACTCCACGAACGGAACCGGCGGGCCACATATACGGCTGGCGTGATCATCATCAGACACATGGCAAACAGGTACATGGCCAGCGCGCCGTCACTCCCCAGCGACGTCTTCTGAAGCAGCCCGGCAATGGCATACGGCACCATGCCAGTCGCCGGATACGGAATGGGCGCATCGGCACCGGACCATGGCGCATCGCTAAGCGCCGCCGCGACCGGCACGCGATAATCGCCGAAGCAGTGCACTCCCACGCCCTGAGTGACGACGTCACACCAGCCGTCGTTTGCCCAGAAGCTGAGCGACTCATCCGGTCGCACGCCGAAGTATGCGCTCACCCACATGAGAGGGACCGCGAGGACCAACCCCAGAACCAACAGCCCCAGCAGGCGGTCGCTCCATGGGTCCAATTCGCGATCACTTGTCAGCATGCGATCGGAGCCTATCCTGCACGCATGCGGATCGCGCTCATTGGCACCCGGGGCATCCCCGCGGCCTACTCCGGCTTTGAAACCGCCGTACAGCACCTCGCCGAGCAGTTCACCGAGCGCGGCCACGAGGTGGTGGTGTACTGCCGCCCCCACATGACCGAGAAGAAGGACACGCACGCAGGTGCACGCCTGGTGCACCTTCCGACGGTGAAGAACAAGTACCTCGACACCATCGTGCACACCGCTCTGAGCACCGGGCACATGGTCACCAAGGACAGGCCTGACGTGGCCATCTACTTCATCGCCGGAAATGCTCCGGTGGTGCCATTTGCCCGCATGGCCGGTGTGCCGAGCTCATCCTTGAGATGGACTGCGACTTCTCGCACGACCCTCTCGCGGTTCCAGAACTCATTGAGGCTGCGCGCGATGCCGATTTGGTGATCGGATCGCGCTACACCCGGGGCGGGGGCGTGACGGATTGGGGGCTGGTCCGTCGGGGTATCAGTCGCGGCGGGTGCCTGTACGCGCAGGCGATCCTCGGCACGTCGGTGCGAGATCTGACTGGTGGGTTCAAGTGCTTCCGCCGGCGCGTGCTTGAGGCGATTCCCCTCAACGAGGTGTCGGGCCAGGGCTACGGGTTTCAGATCGAGATGACCTACCGCACCCTGCTTGCAGGCTTCCGCGTTGTCGAGGTGCCCATCACCTTCACCGATCGCACAGCGGGCGAGAGCAAGATGAGCCCGGACATCGTGGTGGAGGCAGCCACTCGCGTTCCACGACTTCGAAGACATCTCGGGCCGATCCCCCGGCGCTGAACCCCCCAACCGTGGCCTCCCATCCCGGTATGCTCGCCCACGTGCCGAATGAGACAACTCCGCAGGACGACGCCGCAGGCGCGATCCGAGCCCAGATCCTTGACCTCGTGCGTGAATACCACGCGGTCGCATACCCCGATACACCCTTTGTCGCGGGGTCGTCCCCCATCCCCGTATCGGGTCGGGTATTCGACGACGACGACATCGTCAAGCTGGTCGATAGCTCCCTTGACTTCTGGCTCACCGCCGGACGATTCGCCGCCGAGTTCGAGCGCGAGTTCGCCAAGCGCATGGGGCTCCGCCACTGCCTGCTGGTCAACTCAGGATCATCGGCCAACCTCGTTGCATTCTCGGCCCTCACCTCGCCCAAGCTCGGCGACCGCCAGATCCTCCCCGGCGACGAGGTCATCACCGCGGCCACAGGGTTCCCCACCACGGTCAACCCCACCATTCAGTACGGCGCGGTGCCCGTGTTCGTCGACGTCGACATCCCCACGTACAACATCGACGTGACCCAGCTGGAGGAGGCGCTCTCACCGCGATCCAAGGCCGTGATGGTGGCCCACACGCTGGGCAACCCATTCGACCTCGCAGCCGTCACCGACTTCTGCCGCAAGCACGACCTGTGGCTTATCGAGGACTGCTGTGATGCCGTGGGCTCGAAGTACGACGGCAAGCAGGTGGGCACGTTCGGCGACCTCGCCACGGTCAGCTTCTACCCCGCGCACCACATCACCATGGGCGAGGGCGGTGCGGTGCTGTGCGACAAGGGGGCCATCAAGGTGCTGATCGAGAGCTTCCGTGACTGGGGTCGGGACTGCTGGTGCGAGCCGGGCAAGGACAACACCTGCGGCAAGCGCTTCGACCAGCAGTTCGGCAGCCTGCCCGCCGGCTACGACCACAAATATGTGTATTCGCACATCGGGTACAACCTGAAGGTGACCGACATGCAGGC